>NZ_JBFSTZ010000013.1:0-136698 GCF_041467155.1 Vibrio sp. 10N.247.310.23
AACATTACGTTAGACGGAATTTACGCTGAGCTTAGTGCTTAAGGTTCTGTCTATGATTGTGGATTAGAAGATTTAGCTACATTGTTGGATCCTTAGGCATGAGGAAAAGTAAGGCAAGTTGCAGGTATGAAACTGAGTTCAATCTCTCTGGCATACTTTGGGGCAAAAGTTTATAGCAACAAAGCTCACGAAAACACTCCATGCTCTAAACGGCCAATCAAATTGAGTACAGCCTTGGTATCTTCGGCTGTCGAAAGCATATCAATTGGTCGTTTGTTACCAAGTCCTCGAACTGGGTGCTTAAGCCAGTGATTAGCAGCTTCTTCATTACCACACAGTGCTAACGCAGCCTGAAATACTTTATCAAAATTCTTTTTGGTTTCTTTATTCACCTTAAACTCCGCCCAAATCTATATGATAACTCCTATACACCATACCTACATCAGGAAAAGTTGGTCAAATAATGATTAGCGAACGGATAGATAGTAATGAGCTCAGCAATAATTGGGTAAAGACGATTTACGAAACAACTTCTTTCGCATTTTTGCAAGACCCTCTTGCAAAACTTAGGTATTAAAATTTATCCAACAGGCTATTGGACAATTGGGCATGTAGGGGTAGTTGCAAACTTTGCAACTACTGAGGATTCCTCGGTAGTTGTTCATTAGCTAATCCTATGGGTTTTACTATGGCTCCTGAAACGTTTTGGGGTATTTTTGAGCTAGCAGGATTTACTAGCTCTTTCGGGCCAGAAGCAATACAGGTCGAAATGCTGAATTTATATTGAATCAAACGACTTGGTAAAACAATAGGCCTATTCAAGAAGCCAAAAATGCCGATATTACCCGCTGTTTAAAAGCTCCGAGCCGAAGCTCATCAAACGCACCAAATGCGACATCAATATTCTCAGTATTCCTTGTCGTGCTATTCCATACCAACTTAGAGCTAAGTCCTCCTCTCTCTTCTAGCCCCCCCTTTTCGCTCAGACGGTTGCGCTTAGTATCTGGCTCGGCTTCTGCAAACTTTTCCCATTTTGCATATATACACGACTCAGGAATATCTTGTTCGATCCTTTCTGCATAGTCAATCAAGCTTTGTTCAGCAAAAGTGAATAGCCACGCTTGTTGATTTGTCGCGCCGTTCACACGAAGAATTCGCCCGAGCACCTGTCTGAAGTATAATTCGGTTTTGACAGAACTCATGTGACAACACACTTGAAGGCGCGGAATATCAGTTCCCTCACTAATCATTCCAACGCTGACAATCCATTGAGTATCGCTTAGTCTATAACGTTCAATCTCTGCTAAAGGCTCTTCATGCCGATAGGTCACTATTGAGACCGATTGAGCATACTTTTCAAAAAGTACCTTTTTAATTGTTTGTGCGTGCTGAACTGATGCAGCAACAATTAACCCTCCAGCCATCGGGGATAAAGCACGGATTTCGGCAAGCTTTTTGCAGCCCAATCCAAGTAAGTACTCCATTGCATCTGGATTATGAATGATGCTTTGATATGAGGCCTTAGTCTGCTTAATCATTTCCAATATTGAAGAAAAAGACTCCACCTTCTCATCGTTCGTCACGGTCAAGTGTTCATTATCAACCAAAACAATCTTAGGGGCTCTGCAAACCTTATCCCCGATTGCTTGTTTCAACGTGTATTGATAATCAACCAAAAGTATCCCGTCAGGATCGCTGTACTGTCCCAATACTATCGGCAAAGAGTCTGAACGCCACGGAGTCCCTGAAATAGCAAGGGTATACGTTGCGAGTCCTTGAATCTTTGCAAGGACTTGTTGCCCCCAAACATTCGCATTTTCAATCTCTGTACCAGAGCAGTGGTGTATCTCATCAAAGACCACAAAAACTCGATGATTTCTTAACGTCAGCCAAAACTCTTCATTTAAAAATTGAATCGACTGATAAGTGAGAGATCGTCCAATAGAACCTAACCCTCCATTAAAGGTACAATTTAGAATCTGTGAAAAGGTTTTCTTTATTCCACTTGAAACCGTTAAAGAGGGTGAGAAACATAATACAAGGTCGATCTTGTCCTCTTGTATCAACCTTGAAGCGACCGTCGCAGCCAGTACCGTTTTTCCAGCCCCTGGAGTTGCTTGGCAGAAAAAGTGCTGTTGGTTTGAGCTGTATTTCTGTAATGCCTTCTCTGAGCATTCTGCCTGCCATTGCCTTAGCACGACTGGTTGTCCTCACAAAGTGTTTTGAGAACACTGGTGAGTACATTCACTCTTCCTAACAACTGCGCTGAATGCACTCTTGCTTGCTCAAGAAGTGGAAGCAACCTCGGCTCGAGTTCAGGAAAGCGGCTACAGAGAGATTGATACTCATTAATCTCCCCAAAAACAATCTCTAGCTCACCTTTGTACTGATTGCGTTCGTGTCTTAATACCGAGTAAGCAGACGAGGTGGTAAAAGTAACCTTAGTTTTGTCTGATGCAGTATCGATTTGAAGGCCTTTAAATAAGTCTGTTTGAAAGTATCGTTTCTGCTGCCCCGTCCCTTCAACTCGAAGCCAATTGTTCTTCACCAAACGAAGGAGCTGTCGATAAACCTTACGACGAGCATCATCCAAATCAACATAGGAGTCATCAATCGAAACAAATGCATCTCTTAGCTCAACAACTAAAAAACCATCCATCTCTTTTTCAATCAATAGGTTGTGCATTTCATCACTGATTTTCAAAGAACGCTTCATGTACCGCATACACCACTAAAATACTAAGGATTGCTTAGTATACAGAAATCAGTAAAACTAAGAAAATCTTAGTTACCGTGAGATCAGAGAAATGAAACTTAAGTGCCATTCGAAAACCCAATTCCAGTGCGGCTCAAAGAAGCCCGCAAAAAAGCAAACCTCTCTCAAAAAGCATTGGGAGTACGTATAGGTATGGATGAAAGCTCTGCTAGCCCAAGAATGAATCAATACGAGAAGGGTAAACACACACCAGACGTACAAACCTTAAAGCTATTAGCCGATGAACTAGGTGTGCCTTTAAGTTACTTTTTCTGTGAAGATGCAAGCGCCGCAGAACTAGCATGTATTGTTTCTCAAATGACAGAGAGTGAGAGGAAAGAATTAATTTCATCATTACTAGCCAAAAGTAAACGTGAAGTCTAATTGCACTATCCAGACTTAGATTTGGTCTGCGGCCTGACTAAATAGGTACTATTTAGGATCTTCCTTTACTGTTTCTTGTTGGCAGAATTCAAAGGCGTAATTACCGAGTACGTCCACACAGTATGTCCACTCCCAAGCAAGGAGCTGGACAAAAACGTGTCAGTGGCTTCGCTAAATTAGTAACAAACGGATAACCATAGGTATGGCAAATCCTCTAACGTTTGGCTAAGTCAACTGATCCACAACACATCACCAAGTCCGAACAAAATCTGTTATTTATTACCATCACATCTTTAATGGCTAAACATTGATACCTGTTAATATTTTTGTTCGTGCCCTTTCGAAGATTAATTGATAGAGTAGCTTATAAATCAGCAACTTTGGTGTCTTTAGGGTTATTAACTGTTGGAGCGATAGGCAGTGGTGAGAGTTGAAGTGAAGCATCTTCATTTTATCATGGAGCGGGCACAGATCCCAACGTGGGTGAATCGAATGTGTAACCTCGGCTTTATTGCGAGCATCTTGTTCGGCTTATACTGCTTTACTCAACTTACTTTGAGTGCCTTAACATTGAATATCGAACTCAAATGGTTTTTCGGGTTTGCAGCGTCTCTATCCTTTTTCTGGGTCATCGTAGAGTGCAAGAGTTGGTTGTTTTACAAAACCCTGTTTAAATCTTTTTGTATAGAGAAGCCAAATCCAGATGCCGTTGAGTTTTTCCTCGATAATCATCTGTATCGAGGTTCAGGGAGCCAACATGCATTGAAGCAATATTTGGCGAAAACAGAGCACAAGGAATTGTTGTGAGAGTGTTGTATATCGATGTGGTTGGGCTTCTCTATTCAAAGCGCTACCTTGAAAGCCACGAAGTCTTTTTTGATGACCTGAAATTCACTATCAGCTATCAACCAATGAGCATCACAGACAGCCTACCTCATGACGCAGTATCTGCGAGGTTGCTTGAAAAAGCTGTTTCGGACGCCTCTTTGAAAATCTACCCTGTTGAGCCGTTTAGATCCTATAAATGGGTTCGAGACCAAGAGGTTTTCAGTCCTGCATCTTTGGCTCCTGATATCGATTGGCGAGGAAAGCTGAGAATGGGGAGTGGCGGTACTACCGCAAGAACGCTCTTGCATGCGGAAAATTTAGGGGTAAAACAATGGTGGTGCTGTGGTGGCAGTAAGTTAAATTGGCAACTTGCACATCAACAAAGCCGATACTTAAAGTCATCGGCAGAGTTAGGAGTTACCCCTCAACTATTGAGTCGCATCCGCGCCCTTTAACCGACCTTTCGGCTGATAAGAGGTGGCAATAGGCACTAATGCAATACATTGCGTGCAATCACAGCAGAGCTGGTGGCTAAATAGAAACCATTAGCTATGCAGCACTTAGATCAGTTATGTAGTGCTCAAAGGGAGCTTAGTATGACATTTAAAGGACTAATCAGAGTTTTACTGGGCAAGGTTGAGCACCCAATCATTGTATCTCCATGCGACTTCGAGGCACTGTACTGCCTGTTTCCGAGGCCCATTACCTATGTCGGTGAAATCGAAGTCAGAGTGCAAGACTATTTTGATACGCATGTTTTAGTTGATGGGCTAACTCAAGAATATCTCTTAGGGAGTGCTATTGATTATCTATATGAAAAACAAGATGAACACAGCTTATTGGAGGTAGAGAAGCTAGAGCTTAAACATCTTGAACTGCGCTATCCACATTTTTTTTAACCATCAACACCCAACTTGGTTGCTCACCTCGAAATTATACTAGCCTTAGAGCACCTAAACGCTGCTTATGTTACATTTCCGTTACACGCTAATAAACGACCTAATTATGCAAGGCATCATACATGTACTCTGCGTTTTCAGTTTCATTTACAATGGCAAACGTGCAACAAACTCGCTTCAACATTGAGTGCCCGAAAACAATCACTGTTAGTGCTAATTTATATTTGTCTAGTTCATCAGTCTGATAATCAACAGGAAAACCTTCTACGCCTAACTTGCCATCTATAATCAATCGACACACTTCAACCAGCTCTGACAAAGTGCAGTCCCATGATGATGCCAACTCGTCAAGCAGGCAAGCTTTTGCGACATCCACATTATCGAAAATAAAATGGTTGTTTCTTTTTTGCTCGGAAAGAGAAGTGCTACTTTCCTTCTTTACATATCGTTCAACAAAGGCCTCGATAACTTGCGAGTAAGGCGAACTCGGGTCAATATCTTCATTAGAATAGTTCCAGTATTTATCCGCGACTTGTCTTTCCGTAGTTCGACACCCCAACACCTTCGGCAAGTATGTGCCAACCGCCCCTTCCCTTTTCAGACATGAAGATACTGTAAAGCAAGACAGCAAGTTCTGTTTTAACTGTTCAATCCTGTTAAGAATCCAATCCTTTAATGAGGAGTTCGCTGCGTCATCCATTGGCGCAACCTCATCGCAGATGGCATATAGGGCCATAACGCCGATTATCAAGTTAACAATCCGGTGTTTTCCATCAATTATGACATTCGCCTGTAATAAACCTTCCCCTTGGTCTAAGGGCCTCACTCCATAGACTGCTGCGGCGATAAGCGCTCCCTTAAAGTGCATTTTTTCAAGGTTCTGCGGGTAGATATTGAAAGAGCGCACCATAGTCGAAAACGTTTCCTTGATCTGCTCAGCATCATCGCAATAGTCACAGTGAAAACCCGGAATCAAGAAAAAGCTGTCATTGCTTCCCAATAGCGACTGTAGTGTTTCTGATCTGCATTCGAGTGACTTTCGCGCCCAATCAGCATTAACAGGAACAATACTAATACCCAGTGCTCGATATGTTTGTCTTAGTTCTTCGGCTTCAACATAATGGATTACATCATGATAATAGCGTGACAATAGCAGGCGATCTTGACGATGAATAGCGGATAAGCTCTCTAGGCTCATAGCCTTATCATGATACTCGCGAGCTCGCACTGAGTAACCCGCCTTCCAGAAAGTCAACGCCGACAAAAGTAGGGTTCGGCAACTAAAATCATTGTCCATGCTAACCTGCTGTGTCACATGGTTCATTGCGTCCATGACACTGGTAACAGCATCTGAGCTCTGCCGCATCTGCATGTAAGCCGAAGGTAGGTTGAGTAGCGCCTCCTCGTAACTTATTGCCACTTCCAAAACCACGGCCTTATGTTTGATCCTGAGGTAGTCTTGTCCAACCGAGGAGCGCCACTCCTCCTTTGAACGAAAACTCGTAATTGCTCTCTCACAGTGATTCACAGATGCTTGATAGTGCTGTGCATGTAAGCAATACTTGGCAAGTGTAGCGTGAATGATGACGTCACCAGCTGCCGAGCAGTGTGCATCCTTTTGGCTCAATACGTTATGAATGGATAATGCCATCTCCTCAGTGTGCACAGCTCGTTCATATTGCTCCATTTCAAAACAAATTAGCGCTTTTATTCGAAGGTGCTGAATGTACGTTTCATTCCAAGCCTGAGGGTTTTCTTTCAGTAGAGGCTTCATAGCCTCCATTAAGACAGTGCTAAGCCGCATCGACTCATTGTAACGATCGTAAGTCCGAGTTGTCAGTGCTCCTTTTGAGTACTTAGCTTCATCGGCTTGAGTTAAGCAATAGACCATATTCGAAGTGAGACCTTCAATGTAGTCGTTCCGCCAAAAATCGGGGTTACGATAGAACCCTTGCTCTCTGATGCTAAAGGATTCTTGTCGTTCGCTATGGTGTGACGACTTACGGGAACACAGATATTCATCAGTAGAGGCAAGGGCCAATAGCGCCGAAGCTTTGAGCTTGGCCCAGCTTTCATCATTCTCTGTTAGCTGGTGTTCATAGCGCCCAATAATTTCAAGCGCATCTTTACAAGTATCATGGGCTTTTTGAAAGTCATTAATTGAAGAGTAAAAGTCATCCACCAAATACTCTGATAACGTTACGAGGTGGTAAGCATACCTCATGTCTAGCTCTGGGCTAGTTCCCGTTTCATGGTACTGCTCAAAGACCTCACAAACTTTTTCCTGACAATGCTTTGCTCGCCACCTCGCCGGTGCTTTCAAAAATAGCTTGTACTTGCAATGCAGCAATTCACAGTAAAACGCATAATGCTCCCCTGGGTAACGCTCAAAATAAGTCGAATAAATCCTAGACGTCTCGAAAATAGGCAAGCTGCTTACTAATCCGTGGTTTAAGTCAAAACAAGCGTTAAACCAATCAATGCGATTTTGAACAAAACGCTTTGCCCAGACATTGCTATCCTTCTTTAAAGCCTCCCTCAGCAAACGATCTTTGATGAGTAAAAGATTTAACACTTCATCTGCATCCTGTTTGGCCAGGAGAGCAATCGGTTTGTCACTAACAAAAGGCGCCCCAATAGACTCTAGCGTTTCAAGAACCAGCTCATAAAACGCGACCCATGATTTTTCTTTCGGTGTACCACACACTAGACTAAGCAAACTTTCTCGTTGGCTAACAAGGTAGTAGTTCAACAAGCTATGGTAATGACGGTAGCTTTCCTGCGGCGAATCCACACGGCGCAGGAGCTCATACACCTGCTCGATGATCGTATAGTGCTCTTCCTGAATATAGAAGTTCGTCCCTTTTCCAAAGACGTGTTCTTGCATGGGGATAAGCAAAGGGTCTCGTGTGTTTCGAAGGGATTTTAATAACGTTAATACATTGTCTGGCGAAAACTGAGTGCCAAGTATCGATGAAAAAATCAAAGTATTTGCTGCGGCGTTACCATAGTCATTGAGATACAGCTTAAGGTGATGCAACCTCTCTTCAAAAACTGCGTACGTTGATAGATTGAACCGCAGTGTATCGTGCACTGAAGAGGCTTGTTTGAACGCGTCATGATACTTACTACGCAAGGATTCAAACGTTCTTTCCATCGTATAGCGAATACTCGTCACATCGTCATTGAATCTGATAGGCTCAACCAAAATTAATTGCTCTGCATCCATGCCATCGTATAGCCTTTGCTCACAAAGCATGTTGATCGCTTCAATTGCAAACAAAGTATTGACCGTCTCTGCATTGGAACCCGATAACTGAGAGATAATCGCCTGACTTAATTCAGCCGCTTGCTGTTGATTGCCGGCGACGACCTTCTCGATAAATGCTTGAAGCTGAAAACAGTCGAAGCCTCTAAGGTGTAGGCTACTTGCTTGCGGTGTGACGATCCCCTGAGCATACTCGGTATCATCACTACCGAAAGTACCAATCGCCTTTAACAATGACAGCCTAAAGGCATTCTCGTCTTTTGATTCAGCGTGGACCTTGTACAGCGTCGCCGCATCACTAGGCCTCACCGAAGTCACTACGTAAAGGGAGTAATGCTTGGCAAGATGAGTTAGGACGTATTCACTGGAACTTTCATCAATCCATTGAAGATCGTCAATAAAAAGCATCAGTGGCGAGCTCGGGTCAACCAACTTGCACAGCAGGCTGATTGCTTTATCGAGTTTATTAAACTGTTGCTGCTTGTAGCTGCTGTGCTCACCATTCAAGTCACCGCTGCCCACTTGTTTGGTCTTCTCAAGCACAGATCCCACATCAAGACGCTGCTTGACTGCCAAACCGGTATTGATGAAGTTGTCTACGTTACTAAACACTTTACCAATGGCATCGACAACCAGCTTTTCTTTATCCAGATTAAAGAAATAGTCGAGGCTCTTTTCTTTCCAGTTTTTTAGCTGCTCTAGCCTTGCTGCCTCCTCGAGAATACTTTGCTCTAAAGAACAAAGCCCTGTATTGAGAGAGCTGTGTCCGTTCTCGTTAAGCATGGAAAGCACAACGCTGCGCTCAGGCGCAATGTCATCGATATGCTTTTTAATGAGAGTGGTCTTTCCAACGCCGGGCTCACCGCTCACTGCCATCATAGTAAAACCCGAATGTTTCTCAAAGCGGTCTCGAAGCGCTTGCAGTTCACTCTCTCTCCCAATAAAGTGAGAGTGCTTTGCAGCCACAGTGGGTACTTCATTATTTGGGCTCACTAACATCGCGTAGCGCTGCGCGAAACGGCGCTGCTCATCAAGAAGGCGTTTCTTAGTTTCTAACGCCTTGGGCACTTTACCGTAGGGCTGGCACTCCTCATCGCAATGCGCGTAAACCACAGAGAGGCCCAAATGCATGCCCTCGTCTTTTCGGTGTTTTGCATATGACAGTAACAACGAGATGATCGCTAAAGAGTTATCATCGAGCCTGTGAGGGTTTTTCACATAGAGTAGTTTCGAGGAACCAATGGAGGTGGCGAGCAATACCTTAAAAGTCAGCTGAAAAATATCGTGCTTCCCGGCTTTACTAAACGTCTGCGAAAGTAACTCTAATTCCCCTATCGCCTCACGACTTAGACTTAATGGACGTTTAGGCTGCTCGCCCGTCATCCTTGCCACGCCATTTGCAATGGCATCTTGAATTAAGCCCTCAACATTACCCGTGATTTGGTTAGAAACATCAATGGTTTCTGTGAGCGTATTGAAGAGTATGTTTGAAAAACGTTCGCCTAAATCGTCAAAGAGAAAGTCCACCCCTTTGTCAACATAGGTACCAATAAACTGATTGAGTAATCCGCCAGTCCCTACCGCAAGTCCGGTACTAATAACCTCTCGGACGATCTCAACGTTTTTAATATTTTTGATTTCATCTTGAAGCTGCTCAATCAAACTCTCCAAAAGAACAAACGGCTCTGTGCCTTCTTTTATTTGTCCATCTATGACAATGATGTTCGTCGCATTTCTCTCTGAGTTGGCGTCATACATCGCTTTTGCAAGAAAATAAGAAACATCGACGCTCGATTGCTCGGGTTTGGGAGCAATGGCGTCCATTTCTTTTTTGTTGAGTTCGATTAAGAGAGGCGTATCTAAGGACTTGATAAGCTGCCGCTGATAGCTGATTAGTTGAGACTTAGAGTTCATTTATAGCTTTTATTCTTTCAAGGTTTGATCCATTACACCAGACGTTCAGAAATATATCAAGAATATGAAATCATTGACTTTATAATAAAAAACTTAAGCCTTGGGCGTACAAATATCAGAACGGTACGCAAAGAATATTTAGTGCATTTCACGAATACAATTTCTCGTATTTGGTCAACAACTTGTTGACCAAATAAATATTATGATGGTTTTATACATGCAAACACGTTTTGGGGCAAAAACGAGTCAGCTTTAATAACCCCAAAGTTGTGATCACCCCAAAGTATGATCTAGACGAAAAAGGTGGCTGATTGAACAATTCTCAAGAGAACGCTAGTCTTTCAAAAAACTTTCAAACACTTGATTGCGATGGTAGTTTAAGTATTCTTCTTTGGGTGGTGACTTTCTCGGTCTGTGAATTTTTACCCCTTTAATCAGGTCTGTTACAGCTTTTAGCGGTAGATCGGCATTCACAACGTCAGAAACGACTACTTTATTTTCGGAGCTAAGTGTTATATAGCCCGCATCAAAAAGCTTGTCATGCATAACACAAAGCGAAATTCCATTTGATGGGTCGAGACGGATATCCTTTCGTGTAGCCCATGGAATAATGTGTGATCCTATTAGTAGGGATTTGGTTTGAATTCCACATATGGCACATATATTCCCATAGTTATTCTTAACCTTATTTGAAAAGACACTTTGCTTCGAACGTCGATTCGCTTCACTTCTTTCATCATCCGCATGGTAGTTTTCATTTTGGATATCTTGAAGCGCCTCTGTAGCAGCTTCATTGTCATACTCAATATCCCTCGCTCCGAGCTCCATTAAGGCAATGAAGTCCTCTCTAGCAATCTTGTTCATTCCGTATTGATTGAAGAAGTACATCCATGAGCCTGGCTTTCGGTCTTTAAACGTCCATTTGAAATTGTCGAGATCATCAGGGTGAAGATTATTGATAAATGGGTACGCTTTACTTATAGCACCATTCACGCGAGTTTCATCATCTACGTCAATGCCTAAATCTACCGCAGAGGTAATTGTCTCGATTTTACCTGCACCAAAAAAGTAAAACTTACCGGTTTCAGATGCCTTGCCCGGCCGACGGTATATGAAGAGGTCCCCAGGCTTAACTAGGCCAAATTTGTTTGTTCGCCAAGAGTATTTTACAAAGTCCGTATCATCATGCTTCACACCGCTTCCTTTAGTATCAAGTATGAAGAAATTTGTGCCAGAATTGTTTAGCTCTTTCTCATATATTGTTTTGTAATTCATAACCTAGCTCAGGTAATCAACCGATATTATCTAGACACTATATTGTCTAGCAAACCTTCGTCAAATTCCAGTTTTCAAAACGGGAGTTAGACGGTTGCTAAGGTGTCGGGGAAAGCTGTTAAAGGTTGAAGGCTAAACTAACAGGGTTAGCCTAGCTGGTTTTGTGGCAGTTCTAGTTAATTAGAAAATTATGCATAATTACGTCTATGAAAAGTCACTAAACTTAATACCCAGTCTTTGTGATGCGCGTTATATAGCTATCAACTCTCACATCAATCTCGACAAGCTCTTTTGATCGATTCTGGATTGTGAGACCAGATTTTACTGGACAAGCTGGTTCTGAGACGATTTTGCTCCGCCAAGCTTAGGTTGTTCAAAAATGATAATCCCGACATGACTTCAATTTCATCTATCGTCGTCAGGTAACGAAAGTGTTGATATGTGCCGTTGTAGTAACCGGCCCCCACTTGAGGGTAAATAAACGCGAGCACCTCCGGTTTTCCTTCTGTGAGCTCCCTTATTACTATTTTGAACAAAGCATCGGGGATCGCGACTTTGAATTCGTTTTCTTCACCTATATAGCCTGAGGGCATTCCGTCGATATAAATCGGCCCAGTCACCACCCAAAGCTTGCCATACTCTTGAGCCCAAGCTGAGGTGATGTATTCTAAATCGAGCCAGATCCCTTCATTGAATTTAGCTCGTTGAGGAACCGCATTTAAAAAGGTGTGTGTTTGCGCTGCCGCTTCATGGCTAATCCTCTCTGCGATTAACTTCATTTGGAGGTGCCCACGAACATACCAATCAGGGTTAGCACTTCTAAACGCTCGTGCGTATCTATAACTATTGTCTTTCGGTGCTATCCCCTCATCGACAAACCGTCTCTCCGATCGCCACTCTGGCCGCTTCTCAGTAGGAATACACTCTTCAGCATACTTCTTAATCTCATAAGCTACCCACTCCGGTGCCCCTATTACATCCTCTCCGGGTAACCCGTCATTATCATCTTTGGAATCCATACTCGCAGTGAAGGCGATGAAGTCTTTAGTTGTGTCTTTCGGCAAAGTGCCCCATTTGTCGTGTTCATAAGGAATTTGATTTTCAGCGAAGCTATATGGCACGGCCAAAGCCAGCCGCATAATCAACAAGATAGAATGGTTCATCGACACTTCCCTGTTATTCTGTCAGTTGAGGAACGCTTATAGTGTAAGCATAGCACTTTGCACGGCCTAACTTCTTGTGTCGGTTTGGGAATGTGTCGAGGATATGAGGGGCGAGCTGGATACAGCGGTCGCTATGGTTTTGGTGGGAGGGTTTTGGACATTTCTAAGTTATGACCCAAAGATCATTCTTACTTTTTCGGATTAATTCTAGTATTGCAACCATGCGACCTGCCTACATGTGGTGACTAAATTCCCTTATCCACTACACAATAGTAAATCCAACTGACTCTAGTTGCTGCCTTTCTGCTGGTTTCAGCGTTTTCACTGCCCAAATCAGAAGTTCTCTCGGCCTTGATGATGCAACGTAAGCAAACCTAGCAGCCTCGCTATCAGGGTCTTTGAGCCAATCTTTCCAATGAGCATCACCTCCTGAGCGAGCAGATGATATAACTATAGTGGCCGAGTGGGTTTCGCCTTTCGCACTATGAATCGTTCCTTTTGTAAACTGCAAAAATGGCTTGTTAGTAACAGTCAATGACAGCGCAACTTCAAGTTTGGCAGATCCTGGCGGGGAAATTAAGTTAACGTCTTCCAACGGAGCTAGTGTGCTTACAATAGCTTCAGAACAAAAGCTTTGCTGTGGGAGAGCTCGGATTAATACCTTTGCTTTTTTTGCCCAGCTTGACCACTCAATATCGACATTCTGTAAAGAGTTACTAATCAAATAATTTAAAGCCCCATATAAAAACTTGCGCCATGTAAGGTTAGAGCTAATAGATTGAGGACAATTTAAACTGTTTGGCTTATAGCTTTCCTTTAAGTGATAGCGAAGAAACTCTGAGAAGTGCTGTAAAGACTGATTGAGGGCTTCCATATTATCGGGGTCATATAGCTTAACAGCGAGAGCTAGCCTCTGAATGTTGTTTGGCTTGGCAATAGAAGTCTGGAATTTATTCAGTATGGAGTGGCCTCTTGACACAACGACGTTGTTTTCGAACCCATCACATTTTTCCTCGAAAGAACTTATGAGTTCTGTAGGGCACTTGTCATACTGAAGCACTAAGCACCTTGGTTCAAGCCAAGTCATGTTTCCAACTATATTGTCACGACCAGTTAATGTCGCACAAAGGTTGACGATATTTTGGCAACTTCTAAAATTTCGCGTTAGATACAAGCAAGTGAAATTATTATCTTGTGCAAACTGTTTTACTTTTTCTGGCTCAACTTTACGGAAGCCATAAATTGCTTGATGAAGATCTCCAACAAAGTGGAGACTTGTTCCATTACGGGCAAGTAGCTTTACAATTGTTAGTTGTAATTCTGATAGATCTTGGCACTCATCAACAATGATTAGTGGATATCGTACCGCAAGCAAAGAAAAATAGTTGTCAAACTCTTTTTTCTTCAGTGCTTTATAGGTTAAATATTCAATATCTTGATAGGTAGCAAACCCGCCTCTGAGCATTTTTCTCTTGGTAGTGATCAGATCTTGTATTTGGGTGTCTTCTAAGGCAATTGAATTAAGGGCTTTATCTAACTTTTGGTCAGCAGTTGCAAAAATAAATTTCTTCTTTATCGGGTCAAAAGAGTAATGGTGGGCACTTATTCGCCCGCGTTCTGAAATATCAGTTGCAGTTCGATATCCTAAATACGCACTTGGCTCAACAATGCGAATTGATGCATCATGCCCTTCTCCAGTATAGCCTGTCAGTTCTGTAGAGAGTGGAGAAACGATATTCTTGTACATAAAACTATCAAATGTACCTAAAAAGTGAGGGAATTTGCTCTGACCTCTGGGTAGATACTTTGAGACTCTTCTCGCTAACTCGTCTGTAGCGCTGTTTGCAAACGAAAGTGCAGCAAGTCCACCTGGATGCTTTTCCCAAGCATCGATTTCCTTAGCAACCTTTGCAGCAACAACTTCAGTTTTTCCGCTTCCGGGACACGCTTCCAAAAAGATGTTATCTTCTATACTTGAGTGCACATAAGCAAGTTGCTCATCAGTAAATTCCACAGCCATTAGCATTCCTCTGCAACATCAATTGATGTAGCCCACAGAATTGCATCCCTGATGTATTTAGGGACAGCAAAAGGGCGACCCTCACGTTGGATTTTTTCGGTGAGCACTTGAGCAAAAATCCCTTTCCCAATCTTATCGTCGTCAATTCTTTTTAGAATGTTGTGAGCCATTACAGCGACATCTTCTGGAGATTTTTTTGTCCAGTCTATCGAGGCTAGCTGTGAAAAATGTTCAATTATTTTGCTCGTTCCTGTTTCTGGCGTAGGCCACAGAGAAGCGATGATTTCAGACATTAACGCAGCATTATTTCCTTCCATAGCTAAGTCATACTCTAAGGTCTTGTAATTACTAACATATAGCCGAGCATTGGTAGATTCATTGATAGAGGCAACTAGTTTGATGGCATGGTTAGTCCCGTCTTTCGTGTTACCTTCATAGGGTCTGAAATCCTCTTCGATTTCTTTTATTTTGCTTGTATCTTCTGGATCGGAAATCTGCCTTGTTTGCCTCTTCGGTGGATCTAGATCTGTGATGCCGGCACATCTTACAGGAATGTTATTCCAGGAGCTCCTATCGTCATCATCTTTGCTATCAATATTGCAATATAACTGCATGAAATGCTTGAAATAGATTCCGTTTAAGTTAATTGCCGAGATGCCTAAGTCTTCAAGGTTTTGGCGTCCTTCTTCTTGTTCTTTCAGTACGATTTCTGCCAAGGCTGGAATTATCATTTGTTCTGCAATCCCTTCTACAAGGATTACGCCACCTGCAAATAATAAGTTTGATTTAGTTACATCTAACCATCGGTTTATGAACTGACTGCTAGTTTTAGGAAGTCCACAGGTACGCAGAGGAGTTGCTACTGGGGTTGGTGATTTGGACAAATGAATGATCGACTCAAGGTCTACAGAAGAAGCTAAAACGGTAGAGTGTGTAGTTACTATGACTTGAACATTTTTGTTCTCTTCCGCCACTGATCTTAAGTGATTTAACAGCCTTATTTGCAGCTGAGGATGAAGATGGGCTTCTGGTTCTTCAATAAGTAATAGCTTGAAAAGTGGTTGGTCTTCATCTTCGTCATCAAGCGTTAGCTCTGCCAAAATCGACGCAATATAAAGCAAGTTGTTATAGCCCAAGCTATTTTGACTAAGCTCACGGAACAGTTCCTGATCTTTTTCAGATAAGTCTGGGAAGAAGAGCAAGGTCAGGCTTTCGGCAATTTTAGTAAAATCACTTTTTGCAAATTGGATACTGGTTTTTTGCCCGAAGTAATGCCCAATTGCCTTGGTCAAATTATCATTTATTAGCTTACTAGCATCTTTAATCCCTAATTTACCGTCATCAGCCAATGATTCATTGAATTCTTTCAACTTAGATTCAAGAGGATGAAGTTTAGTGTCTCTTTTACACTCTTTTAACTGTTTACGATTTAGAGCTTTTAAAAGCTTTGATAGCCTAGATTGGCGTCCATTTGATAGTTTTGCCTCAGCGTCCCTTAATGGGGGAAGGTAAATACACTGAACGAGATCTAGTAACTCAGGATCAAACTGGGAGCTTCTAGATATCCCTCCCCAAATAACTTTTTTGAATCGCCCTCGAACTTCCTTGTTTTCAGCTTGTAGGTTTAACAGCGCAGTATTAGAGGCTCCCACCCAGGGAAGAAAAGCAACTTTGTCAGCTGCGTCTAGCCCATCAAATTCAGCGCTTATAGAGAGCGATGAAGCATCTATGCCTCCAGCGACAAAAGGGCTAAAAAAATCATCGCTAATAATGCTATATCTACCTGATTCAGAATCGTGAAAAAGCTGTCTAATAGCGCTAATTATGGCCGTTTTACCTGCGCCATTTTCACCAACTATCACATTTAATCCGCTTGCTAATTGGACGTTAAACTCTTTTCCAAAACACCGGAAACCTTCAGCTTTTAAGTTACTTAAATACATGCCTTACCCTACCTACTTGAATAGACATATTCTAACTGTTTGATATGGTTTGGGTAACTATATTGATAGCTGACTTGAGTGACTTAGCTAACACTATTCATGTACGATGCGGACTTTAATGGTTCTAACAGGAGGTCGACGAGTTCACTATATACACATGTTACTTTGCATAACCTTTACTATGGCAAACTAATGAAAAAGCAATGTGATTGAACTTTTACTCTAAATGATAAATTTACTCACAACGTTGGCGCGTTGAGGATTATCACAAAGCCTGGATAACCGGTGCCGGCGCAGAACGTCAACGCATGACTGAACCGAAAAACCTTGAGCGTATGGTCTCGATATTAGCCTTTGTCGCCGTTAGGCTCATGCAGCTGCAAGAATGCCTGAAGCTGGCGGCGCAACTCAGGGCTCGCGGGCTCAAATAACAGGCCGAAGCGATTGAGTCACAACCTTGCACAAACGTGCTCACACATGACGAAGGCGTATCCTCTATCAAGCTATTGACAAACTTGGCGGCTTTTATGACTCCAAACGCACAGGAATCGCCAGTTGGGCAACCATGAGGCTCGGGTGGGACAAACTACAGGATATGCTTAGTGGCTACTATTTGAGCAAAGAAACAGCATCGCTGCTGAATTATTAGACCGAGATATGATTAAGAGATAGACGTATGAGTTTTTATTTTATGAATAGACTTCAATTTAAATTTTTGGTTTTTGCGATCAATATCAAGATATTTAGTGATAATTTCCAGGCGACTGATTCAGCGGTTGCTATAGTTTAATATGCAGTCGCTAGTATTAAAAAAGACTTATCAAAAGCGTGTCTGGCAACTGCATAAATCCAGTTGGCTGGAGACATATTATGAGCAAATCAATACTCGTCGTCACCCACGGCATGGGTGAGCACACGGCAAGTGCCACTGAAGCAAAAATCATCAAAGCTGCAAACATTGCCTTGAGTCGATACCCTTCCTCAAAGGACGTTAAGTTTGAAAACCACGTCGATATTGTTTCTATTGGCTACGATGATATTTTCGAGGTAGAGCGGGAACGAATAAAACAGGCCAACGAGCCCATCAGTGCTTACTTTCAAGCCCATTCAAACCTGCCTGCCAGCTTTATTCAGCACATCGTCTCTCTGGAATCACAGATTGATAAAGATACCTTTTTTACTACCCATATCCTCGATGTATTGCTCTATGCGGGTTTACACGGACAAAGGGTGAGGTTGAGACTGGCTGAAAAGTTTGCCGAAGCTATGGCGACTCGCACCCAGCAACAGAAGGTTCATGTGTTGGCGCATTCACTAGGAACTGCGGCAATGCATGACACATTAGCATGTTTATACGGTGGGGGAATAAAAGACCCTGAGACTGGTATATCATATAGCTACACTCCAAATGAGCTAAGATTGGACTCACTCTGGATGGTTTCCAACGTCAGTAACTTGCTCTATTCCGTAAATCGTAAGCTCCTTGGTACAAGCCTGAACCCACTATCTACAAAAGTTAAACCAAGCCGCGACAATACTGGGTGCACGGAATATTTTTATAATGTTTTTCATGAATATGACCCGTTTAATCTCTTCTATCGTTTTGATCCCAAAGCGGATGAAGGTTGGGTGACAGTACGTGCCTATCAACGCAATTACATTCGTATGGAGACTGAAAGATTTACTCACTCTGCAAATCCACATGATCTGGTGGGTTACCTTAGCAACCCGAATGTGGCGATACAGTTTTTAGATAGAGTGATGCCTCAAGGCAGTTTCTCAGTTAATGATACTGAAGTTGAGAAAGCGCATCAGCAAGTTAAGGATGTATACCAAGGCGTAAAGGCCATCAAAAACTATGTATCAGCGATGGACTCATTTGATGATATGAAGGGTTTACTTCTGATGCTCAAAGACTATCGAATGTTTATAGAAAGTCTTTTTGATGACGATGATGAGTAACGGAGGACAAGCCATGAAAGTCTATAAACTAGCACTAGTCTTAGTGATGGGTTGGAGCCAAATGGTTAATGGTTCTGAGTGTCAACCATCCAGCGGATACGAACATTGGAACATACTGAACAAAACCTCAACAGAGCTCGGCGAAATGTTGTTGAAAGCGAAAGATAGGGGGTTGACAGAGTCGGAGAAAAAACAGGTGACAACGTGGCTTGAACGGTTGGAAATGAGTGCTGAAGAGGTAGATAGAACGCTGCTGTTAAATCAGGAAAACAGTACAACCCATTTGATGACTAAGTTTCAGCATCAAACGGAAGTGACGAACGTTTGGCCATTGTTTGGTGTCAGATTTGATAAGGCAAGACATGGGTCTGGCTCACCAGATGAATTGTATCTAGAAGATACCTCTCCACAAGACGGAGATGTGCTCGGATTTGAAGTCGATACCATCGCGAACAGTCAGCGCTGCGCGTCTGAAATGAAGTGCCTTTCGCCAGAAAATAACGCTAACGCCTGCCGACTCTATCTCGACGGGTGGGCGTCTGCGGTGAGCGCTTACAAAGACCCAATTGTTCAAGTTGAATCAAAGATAATTTCTGGTTTAGCGCTAGCCTACGGTAAAGAGTGGGATAATTATTTCGACAATGCGCGTTCTCAAACATTTCTAGACCGGATGGTGACTGCGGGCTTTAACCGAAAAGAGCTGACAAAAAAGGAGTTTGCCCTCCCTCCGAAATTGCAATACTTTCTCTTCCACCCAAATGCATTACTCGAATACGTCCATGACGCATCAGATGGTAACCAATTCAAAGCGGCCCTTGCGGTAGAATGGTTTGGTATCAACGCTTGGCGGTCTTGCTTAGGCGCGAACTTTGGGTGCGGTGCGTCAATTGTTAGTACATATTCTGATAGAGCCGGAGTTGATGACTTTGGGCATGGCGTTATGCTTCATATCAATAATAGTTACTCACTTGGGGTGACGACACGAGATGGTGACATTGGTTATTTTGTCACGGTGGATTTGCTTAAAATCTTTGAAGATAAGAAGAGCGAAGCTATGCGATGGCAACAAACCGCGAATAAACTGCTGAACAATCAATAGTGCACTGTGAGGTGAACTGAAATGAGTATGCCGAGTATTCGTCCATTAACAATAAAAACTAAAGGTGAAACGCTCCCCATCAAATTATTTAGATGGATAACCTCGATCCGCCAATGGGAGTTGCTGGAAAACTGGCATTATGTTTATCAGGGACATGAATATGTTATCCCTAAAGGGTTCGTGTTTGATGGCGCGTCGATCCCAAGGTTGCTGTGGTTCTTGTTATCTCCGACAGGATTATTGTTAATCCCTGGGCTTATCCACGATTATGGTTATCGCTACCAATACTTGTGGGAGGTCGATAAAGACTCACCGACGGGCTATAAAAAGTCGCTAGAAATGCATAATCACAAAGCGTGGGATAAGCTTTTCCATGAGGTCAGTAAAGAAGTCAATGAGATGGCCATCATCAGCGGTTTAGCTTACGTCGCCCTATGGGTATTCGGTGGTTTTGCATGGGAAAGCAATCGAAGGAAAAGTGCGGAAGAGCTTTATCCTTGGGAATAAAACCATGGTGACAATATTATCTGAAACAAAGCACCAGCCATCGGGGAGGGTCAATAATTATGAAAGCACTACTTGGAGTGAATCGTTGGCATTCAGCACTGATGAGTCCGCTAATTATTTTGATAGAAATCATTATCTTAAGTTAGAATCACATCTTGTCATTAAATACGATGCTAAGAGATGGCGTCATGTGGGATGAGAACATAGCTAAAAATTAGTTATTGACGCCATAGTCGTTTGTTAGTTTGTATTTCTCACGGATACATTAAAGACGTTCCACCCCCATTCATCACTTAAACCTATTAAGAGAGCGTCTTCACTGTTAACCCAAACTTGCTCTTTACCCGAAGATTCACAAGCATTGTGCGCACTTGCATAAACAGAAATTAAGCTACTCCCACCAATTGAACGAACAATCAACTCTTTACTATATAGTCCACTACCGCTACAAACTAATGCATGGCCTTTTGTCACATTAGTGGAAATGTAGAATTGAGCCTCATATTGTTTCCAAACATTTTCTCGATTAGAAGTGCTACCTTTATTGGAAAGAAAATCGGTATTAATAATTTTTAAGGTCGCACTGGCGCTTTCACCGAGCTTGTTAAGCTCTATAACTTTTATTTCGAGTTCATCTACTAATTTAGATTTAGTTCGCAGTTCATCCAGCTCTTTTTTCGAATCCTCTAGTAGTGCTTTAGACACTTCCAATTGAACATGCGCATCAGTTAATGCTTGACTAGTATAGGATTGAACTAGCGTTGTTAATACAACACTGATTATCAACGCACTCAGCGCTCCGATCCAGGCATACTTTTTCGTCAAATTTTTCTCTATTTGCTGGGTTATATCTTGAGCCAATTTCCAGCGTTCAAACTCTTCTAAGTTTCTTTCTACATCTTTGCACACAACTTTTCTCCTGCAAACTAAACGCCCGCTTAACTTGCTGCCAACTGCATCACACTCAAACAGACCACCGTATTCACGAAAGCCAAACTGAACTAAAAATGCCACGGGTTGGCAGTCAGGTTGAAGCGTTTGTTAGGCATCTTTTTCAGCTTCCCTTGCTTCTGGGTAACGTGCGCATACCACTCTATAATTTGAGTAAAGCTCCAAAAATGACCGTGAGAAAAATGCACCAATTAAGACAACTACAACAGATACAATCAAAGTCACCCAAGTCACGATTTTTTGCGATGAGTCTATATCACCTTCCAACCGAACTTGATTAGTTTTCATGTTAATAATGTCTGTTTTTATGGAAGATATAGAAGATTTATTAGCCGTTATATCTTCAGATATTGAGCTAAAGGAAGCCTCTTTTCTTAGGATGCTTTGATATTTTGATTCAATTTCTTCTCTAAGCGATTGTACATCTGCGAGCTCAATAGACAATTTAGAGAGTCTTGATTCTAAAGATTTCACCCTTTCTTCTAGAAATTCATTGTCTGAGCGAAGAGTATTCTCTACTTGGTTAATTTGTTCCAATAGAATGTTTGTCTTTTCATCATTTGCGATACATAACGAAGAAAACATGAAGAAAAGTGAGAACAATACAATTTTTATATTTTTCATACCCTTAGCTCCCTATCTCGACCATCGACTCACTTACTAACTGTGGCTTACCGTTACGTTCGACATAAACACGAAAAACATAACGTCCTTTACTCTGACTCCAAACCCTTTTCGAAACCCAGTAAAAGGCCTCTTCTCTGTCTGCTTTTCGTTGATAGTGAAGATACTTCTTATTGGTATTGTAGTTACCCAAATTTTCAGTTCTTCCATCTACTTGGTATTCCCACTCTAAGTAATAGGTTTCTGGAGCTATTTTTCCATCCGGTATAAACCTTAACCACCCCCAAAGTTGAACAAGTTGATTGGGACTAATCATAGAGACAGCCTGAGCTTCTCGGTAATTATCTTTATCAAAGTTAATTACAATTTGACTCTCCACATGATCTTTGGCCAAACTCGTTTCATAAAAAAAAGACAGTACGAGCACAAAAAGTCCTTTATATTTCAATTTCATAGATATCCCTCTACTCATTATGTCTGATAGATGCCTAACGCCCGCTTAAGCTGCAACCAACGCAATGCAGAGCCAAAACAAAACAAAACACCGTAATCACTAAACTTGCTGAAACCGAAAATGCCACGCGTTGGTTGTCGGCTTAAAGCGTTTGTATGGTCTATTCCCCAAAGCGTTTGATCAGAACTTTTACTATGGAGCTTTCTACTTGCTTCAATAAGTTGCTCATAACATTTTGGATTTCATCCTGATCACTAAGTTTACAATGGGCAATTTGCCATTCCTGCGAATTACCTAGTTTGCGATTGTTCCAACTTACTTCCTTCAATCTTTCATACTTGCAGAAAATTGTAAGTTTGGACTTTGAGAAAACGAACGTTATAAACACCTGATACCAAGGTAGGTTTTCTTCAGATGGGGTAAGTGTCACAACCAATGCCGAGCCAGGAGACGGTGCTGTTAATTCAAAACCATCGACAACTTTTCGATATTTAGTTACAGGCCTATATTCGACACGCTTTTCTCTACCAAACATAGCTAAAGAACGAATTGATTGGGGTTCATATTCGACCTTCTCCTTAACTTCGTACTCTTCATCTTTGTATGTAGGCCTTGCGAAATAGTTGTCATCATTTGATGTTAACCAGTTAGCTATACTTTCGGTGTTGTTCAACTTGTCACAGTCAGTTTCCAAGTCAACTTCTATATCGTATAGTTCATTTAATATAACTGACCACTCAAAAGCCTTAACCGTTTCTATTAACTTTGAAAGAGACTGCATACACTTTTCTTCATCACAGTAATCTTTCGCTTTAGCACGAATAGCCTGAATTAACTTTTCATCTTCTGAAAGCTCAGATTTTCCACCTTCTGTTACACCTTCTTCATCTTCCAATTGTATTGAAGATGACGAAGGTAGTAATTCTTCCAACTTTTCACCTAGCAACTCAGATACATTACAAAACACTTCCGTATTATCAGCCTGCTGCACAAACAATGGTGTTTGATATTTCTGAACTGAAACATCATCTGAAATATAGGCCATGATATCTCTATAACGAATATCTTTGCCTTCGAAGTTTTGTAAGGAATGAGCAAAGCTCTTTGTGAATACACTATAATCAGGCAATGCTATTGATGATTGGGTGTTTGACGATGAAAATAGGAAATAAGTTTTATTAAAATTGTTTGTTGACGATTTTTCAAATACAACCTGTAAATCGTTATTTGATTTTATGTACTCTGTACCAGATTGGCACGCGTCAACAATTTTAACAGCTAAGTCAGGATTTAAGGACTTTAACATTGAATCAAACTCACTATTCCTTAAGGACGTTTGCTCGATTTTTGATCCACTAAAATCAGAAAAAAGATATAGAAAGTCATCTCCATAGCGGGTCCCATGACCAGTATAATAGAAAAACACTTCTTCTATATCATCTTCATGATACTTGCGTATAAATGAGGAAAGTGCAGCTTTTGCTTCTGTGCTGTTTGGGCTCTCATTTAACAAAAGGCAGTCGTCATATTTTTGAGTCAAATTAATTATTGATGACATTAACTCTAAATCGCGACTGCACGGTTCTAGACTCGCTTCATTATCGTAATTGGATACGCCAATTAACATTGCCAATTTCTTACCCACAGGTACCTCTTTACTATTTTTATTACCTAGACCTAACGCTTTATAGGCGGACTTTTTCCGTCTTTGCATTCCGTCTATGTTGCTGCCATTTATAATGAAACTCAACTGCTATCAACCTGTTATGTGAATCGACATATAGTTGTTGGGGCGAGTTACGGAAAAATTCCGTATGAGAGAACAAAGCACGGATTAGTTTAACTTGGCCTATTGGTGTACTGCTCAGGTGTTCCGTTTGCAGGTTCTGTGAAGGTTTGGGGCAGATCTGCGTTACGATGATCTACCCGTCAGCACGGAGCTGGACAGAAATGTGTTTACGCCCATGCGCTCATAAAAACTACTCTAGCCCCTGAGACCTGTGTCGTCTTTAAAGTATTTCTACCTTTTATTGCCAGATCAGATACACATTCATATACCCTTTATAGGTCGAAACTTTTATTTAGGGACATCCAGTCTAGGCTAGCCATCATGTGTCCTCTTTTGGCCAAAGTCCTTTCAATATCTCGCCAGTGTTAGGGCCACACTCGAAATGTTTCTGCGTATGCGCAAGCAAGTTTGCTAAATCATGAGCGTTACCGCAGACGTCGTCATACGCACGATAGATCTCTACCATCTGAGCAACCATTGTAGCCATAGCTTCAGAGTCACTGCCAGTCTCGAGCTTAGCAGAGAGCAGTTCGACTTTGGCTTCTAATCGTTTGATTTTTTCGGCCTGCTTTCGGATCAACTTATCCTTATCGGTTTCAATTCTCTGCTGTTTTTGCTGATCCTTCAGAATTTTGATTCTCGCATGCAGTTCAGGATAATGGCGTAAATTGGCTGTAGTAGTTCCTGCACGTTTAGCAACTGCGTTAGGATTTATCTTCACTCCCTCTTGGATCATCCTATCTAGAGCTGCATAAAGTTTCTCCCTCGTGGACTGACTCATACTCCAACCTCCCCAAATGGTTGATTTTTACCAGTTTCAACATGTTCTATAATCATCCTTGCCGCTTTAAGTGTTGCGTGCCATGACTTAGCTTGTAACTGGTAGGGAGCCTGTTGCTCAAGTGTAGCTTGTTCAAAAATACTCAATTTGTTTAATGTGTAGTTTTCCATCGCTTTCCAATGCGGTAGGTGACGCTCACTAACGATGTAGTTACCGCATAAAACACAACCAGTCGGAACAGCCGCATTTTTGATCTTGCAGTCCTCGCCGCCTGTACATAGACCATGTGGCAAGCCCCTAACCCCATTAAGGTGCTTAACTAAGAAAGCAGTGTACTGCTCCACATCTTTGAAATGCAGTGTCTTTTTTATGGTGGATGCAGAATTGTCATCATTAATTATATCAATATTACTAACACTGATTTGAAGTGCTTCAGCAGCCTTAACCCAGCGCTGACCACCACCGCCTGACAGGCGGCGAACTTGAGCCTTAGCCACCAATTCGGTTGCCAATTTCTCGGTGATCTGAGCATCGAATCCCTCAATAACATCCAGAAGTTCTTCTATGGTTTCATATCCCCGGTGTGAATATACCATAGACATCGATGAGGATAGGTGCTTAAATTGATACTTGATATCATCAAGGTCACCAAGTCGGTTAGCGATAATAAACCAAGCGAAGGTGTGTCTAAACTGGTGCGGAGTGATGTTGAACTTGTCGCCTGACCTATATCTAGTGCGACGACTCCTACCCCCCATTCCCTGATAGTTGCAACTCATCATATTAAGTTGTTGAATATCGCGCTCTGACAGTTCAAAGCGGTATTCATTTAAGTTGAACCTACCGTCTTTACCTGGAGAGTTCGACCGTGTATTTAATTTACACTTATCAGTAAAACTTATTGAACGCTGGCTAGGTATTGTGCCAAACAGCTTGTCTTGTTTTATTCCATCCTCTAAGTAGTAGATGAGCTCTTGCGTCATCTCATCCCTATGGTGTTCAAGAAGCATCTGCGCCCGTTTATGTAGGGACTTGTTGAAACGTGACAGTAAGCTAATTGCGCGGTATGTATCTGCATTACTAACCCAGTTTAGGGTCATCCGGCCTGGAGAAGTCTTAAACAGTACTGACCGAATATAGAAACGGTCATCACGAGATTTCGCGGCATTGTTTTTCAATGCCGCCACTTCCTGATTTCGCATGCCCGAGAATGTTAGTACTTGTACATAAACTTCAACCCGGAGCCATTTAAACGTCTCATACAGGCGTTTGAGATCGCCTTTAAAGTCATTATCATAATTGGGATTGGACGACACATAACGGCGAATAATATCGCTTGATTTTTTCGCTAGTTTTTCTGCGAACTTCGGTCTCCCTTCTATTAGTTTATTGATAAGGCGTTCGTTAGCATCCTCCCACTCGGGGAGTAGCCTTTCAGCTTCGTCAATTCGCTCTTTGGACTGTTGGATCACCTTCTTAAGTATCCCAGTAGGGATCACTGGGTGTGAGCTGCTGTAATCCCTAATTTCAATACTTGGGATGGCATCAATAGCTTCATAAAAGGTGGCTGCCGTATCATCGCTGAACAAACCATAACGATGAATAACTGGCAAACTATCCTGAATCGTTTTACGTGATGATGCGGTTCCTTGCAAATCCATACCGTTCTCAGTATTGCTTGCCAATAGAAAGTTATCTAACAAGTTTCTCTGTATAACGGGGTGGACTTGGTCAAACTGCCGAAAAGAAATGTAGTTTCTCTCGCTGAGAAACAGGGCAAGCTTTTTGATTGGCGCAAGCATACTTCGCGTCGTTGACCACCTAAAACCATAGTCACCCTCAATATAACCAATCTTATGATAAAGAAGCGTAAGAGACTTAAGTTCATAGTCAAATAGGCGCAAACCCGTAAACGACATTTGACCGTCTAAGCGTCCCATTCCTTTGAATTCGTTGTCACCAAAGCTGACATTTTTTATCAGATTTAGCTGACCACGCTCTGTGCGCCACAAAACGCACTCATCTAGTCGTTGGTATTGCTCTAAACAAAGTTTCTTCAGCTTCAATTGCCCAGCAGGGTCAATCAGATGCAACTGGTCTATAAGATATGTAATGTCCACATGCTTTCCTTTTTATTGCATGCCACTTGTCGTACTAGCTAACATCCAATCTGAGTGGATACCATGCTCTTCCATGTAGAACTCTGCTGTTTTACGACAGTTAGGATTTATAGCATCCATATCGGCTAATACCTCATCTACTCGCTGCATTAGCAGGCGGGTATACTCTTTTTGTAGCCCCGTGTTCAATGACTCACCAATACTCGCCTCCATGTCAGCAATAACAAAATTACGATATGACAGAAGCCGGTAAGCATGCTCAGCATCCGCGATTCCGCGATAATGTTCACACCACAGGCAGGCATTGAAGTCGGCACAACGTTCGCTATCCTCCATGCCAAGTGCCTTGAATAGCGCATGGTTTGCTTTGTTGTAAGCTTGAGCTTGTACATCATTGCCTAGCGAGGCGCATTTACCATTCGGTACTTGCTGCCAATATTCTTCTGTTTCTGTGATTATTTTAATTTTCTCAATAATGGGCCGACCATGGAAATAATCTCCCATGATTGAAATGGCATTTGATAACGTTTCCTCACTGGCCTTTCCATCGTATCTAAAGTAATGCTTCTTGAATACTTCCCAAGTATGGTTCGACGCTGCCTTGTATTTTCTTACGTCCTTACCTACTTGGCGATAGATGAAATTTAGCCCCCCTTTTCGAATCCTGGTAGGCGTAAATAGGATAGGGCAATTATTCGCCGACAGCAGATCATTAATGCCTTTTTTAAAGCTGCCCTCCGTTAAGCGTTTTGTCCGACCGTTGGAGTGCAGTCCGTCATTGAATATCATCAGCGACGTTTTGAAAGGGTGTGTATCTGACAAGTTAATCCTGATGCTTGCAGATAGGTCCTTCATTATGAATTGAAGGTCTCTGATCACCGACAACACCTCTTTACCAACCTTGATATCATCAGTAAATAACGCGTCGGCTCTGATGTCAGTGTCAAAGCGATTCCATTGGGTGTCGTAGTTAGCACGAGGCTTGAACAGCCGAACAAGGTAAGAGCGCTTACCGGCGAACTCAACCTCGAAGAGGTCCCCCACCTCCAAGTTTAAAACAGGCGTAAGATTCCAGTTAGTTTTCAGAATGATGCGCGCCACTCTCAGCCAAAGTTGATGCAGACGCGGCAGATCGTCTTTCGCCAACAGCAATTCAATGTGAAAAGCCAGTTGTGCTACTTCCTCTAGAATATAATAGTCATCTGTATCTTTCTTATCATTCAACAAGTTGGCGCGACCCGCATCAATTGGGAAAGAGTCTACCCAAGTAAAACCATGCATCGCAGAAAACTCTTTGAGTACCCTTTGACTAGTGTGAGCAGTCTCTGAACTGATATCGCCCGACTTGAAACGTTGCTGTATTCGCTCCAAGCATTTCTTCATGATCCTATGATGATGAAGCGAGAGTGCTCGCACCCCCTTTTTTGCTAAGCTATTTTTTTCCCTCGTCGTGAACAACCCATCACAGAATTCAAAGATGGGTTTCAAAACTCGGAAGAAGCTATATACCGATACATTAGCTCGAGCGTCATGTGCCATAGAGCCTAGCATTCTATCTTTAGCCTTAACTATATCGCAGCTAAGAGCCGGATAATTCTCATGTATATACTGGATCGAGTAATAGCGAAAATCATGAGGATCACCTTCATGGGGAAACTCAAGAAAATACGGATAATAGCGCTCCACTTTAATTCTATGACCTACCAGAAATGACAGCAGCCCCGTAAGGGCGATATAAGAGTTCTGTAAACTGGTTCCAGCCATTGTCGGCTTAATGGACAATTTTTTCTCAATGTTGGTATTTTTCTTTTTTAACGATTGTGACATTTCATATAACCATCGAAGTAACTTACCTTCATTTTCCAAGAACGCTAAGGCTCCCTTGTCATAAATCAGTCGACGGTCGTCAGTGTCAAGCTGGTCTTGAAGTTGATTGATCCATCGACCTACGCTGGGAAAGTTGCTCACAAACTCTTTCGGCGATTTTCCAATTAAAGCATCCTCATGACTTTCAGCTACCTTTAATAAATATTCTTGGGCTTGCTGAACCATTTTAGGAGAAATTAAATAGACCGCCTGCAGGTTTCTCTTAATACCATCGTACTCAATAGGGAAGGATTTCACTGTGGCCGGAATGGCTTTTTCGTTGGGGCCTAGAATGCTCGGGTCACACTCTCGCAACAACACCAATAACGCAAGTTTGTCCTGTCTTGTAAGGCAGGCGTTAAGTGCCTGGAGACAATTTTCACCATCCGAGGCGATGTATCTGAGGCCTTCTGCCTGTAACCCCTCCTTGATTTGGTTGTCTTGAGCGGCAGCAACCAACCCAGAGACTGCTGGTTGAGTTTTTAGTATGGCCCGTTCAGGCATTGCGCTTGCTGCTACATAGCGCATGATTAAAGCTTGGCACTCTAATATCAGCTCAGTGGAAATTTGGTAAAGTGCCGCTAGTGTGTAAGTGTGTGCCTTGTTCTGATCTGGTAATCTAATAGAACTTGGAGATATCAGGTCTGGAGGATTATTCTTGAACGACCTCAACAAATATAAAATAGCTTTTGATAACTCTGAAACACCCTTATTCCCCTTAACTCCCTCCTTGTGTATAAAGACCACTTCAGCGCATTTCTCAATCTTCATCCAATAGTCACGATCTGACAATAACACTTGGAACCCCTGTAGCAGAAGAGGGGCTGCATCATCACCCAGTTTAGTTACTAAATTAGATAGATTTTCCGCGAACACCTTTAAATATTTGATTGTAACTTGGTATGTCCATCCACTTTCACGCCCGAGAGATCGCTGCACAACCAGGTATGCGTCATTTGCGATCTTTATGGACACCGCGTTTATCACATCAAGCTGCTGTTTGCAGATAGGACTACACTGTGGAAACATCGGTATGTTGACGTCAATGTTAGACGTGTTTTTTTGCATTGGCGTCCTCATATAACCAGTTCTTTTGTTTCTTCGCAAAGCAATGCCTGTAATGGTTGGTAAATTTCAGTCACCCAAGGCGAAGCAACATTACTGAACGAGCAATCCGTTTTAGCGAAATCAATGTAACGTTGTGAAGTCTCAAAGTTAGAGTGTCCTAGTTCGCGAGTTAACGTGACCTTGATAAATTGATCCGAGTACCCGGCTTCAAGCATATAACTGGCTAGGTATGTAGCAAACGTCGCTCTAAGATCATGGAACGAACGCTTTAGGACAGGCCGCCCTTTCTCTTTTTCCTCAGCTCGAACAATGGAAATCATGTTGCTGACACTACGTTTTGTTGTTCGACAACCCATATTGTTGATGAACAAAGGCAGTTTGCTATCAAGCCCTTGTTTTATCTCGTATTTCATACGGCGGCTTGCGTATTCATCGCTATTAACGAAAGCCCAAAGTTTCCCCATCAACTCTCGGGACAGGGTGAAACGGCGTTCCTTATTTCCTTTTGATGACAGGATGGTAATCTTAAACTGTTTGTTCGAAGCGACGTCAGGGTTCTGAAGGTCTTCGTAGTTTAGTTGAACTATATCCATTGTCCTAAGACCACAGCGGTAACCCAATTCGGTCCAAAGTGCGTAGTTATCTTTTTTTAGCGTATCGCTACTGATCAGCGAATTAAGCTCATCAAGCGAGTAAGGTTGCAGCCCATCTTCTGGCGATGATTGTTTCTGTATGATCTTTCTCGGGAGCGCCAAGCTGGTTGTGAACACGGGAATTCCACCTTTGGGGGTGGGCCCATTACCCATACTAAACAGCAAGCTAGCCAAGTTAGACCCGCAGTTACTGGCCTTATAGCCACGCTTTCGGATAGTTTTGGTTATATGCTTGAAGGGAATTGATTTGATTCTATGGTTTTTCCATGCCCATTCATAAAATGTTTTAACTATCTGAATACGGTTACTCGCATAGTGGTAGGAAAGTTGACCTGACTCTACATGGTTCATTAAGTCTTCACGAAATCGCCATACGGGCAACAACTCTAAACTTGACACACGATCATTCAAGGGTTCGGACAGAGACTCAGCCCAGTCAACATCGTTGTCGATGAGCCAGCGCAGGAACACTGTCAGATGCTTTGCTGAAACCTCTACCGTGGCAATGTCGACGCGAGAAGGTCGGGCTGAGGCTCTGGTGGTTTCTGATTCAGCCAAATGACTACGACCTTTTGTATTGTTCCTCTTAATGGAATACTGACCGATATATCGATGAATTAAGAAAAGGTTCATCTCCAACACATCTGACACCCGATACGGTGAAACAAGCATCGGGAACTTATCCACGAACTCATCCCTTGCATACCTCACTGTCCGCAATTTGATATCGGGAGCAATTGTGGTCATCTGGTATTCACCATGGTCATCCACAACGAACTCTGGGTGGCTTCCAACATTGACCCGAGTTGGTATAACTTTGACCAACGCTTGTAACTCTGCGTCTTTATTGACTGTCATCGGTTTCTCCAGCTGTTGGTTGTTCCATGGTCAAAAATAATATGTTAACGCCGCCTATTTAAACGGTTTGGATATGGTAATACTTTTTAATAATAGTAATAAATGAAGGTTTATCCTAATTAGTTACGTGAAGGTAGGTGGTAGTGATGTCATCAACGGCACGATGTCAGCGGGTGACTTAGCGGCGTTTGTCTTCTATGCCATTATGGTCGCTTCGTCATTAGGTACCATTTCTGAAGTGATGGGTGAACTGCAACGCGCGGCAGGTGCGACCGAGCGATTAATCGAAATCCTACAAGTTGAAAGCCATATTGTTGCGCCGGTAGCGAACCCAACATCACTAGATAATGTGACTCCAGAAGTTGCGTTTGATGATGTGACCTTCTGTTACCCATCAAGACCGGATCAACCCGCAACAAGCAACCTCACGCTCACTGCCCATGAAGGCAAAGTGTTGGCACTGGTTGGCCCATCTGGCGCAGGTAAAACTACTCTGTTCGAACTGCTGCAACGTTTCTACGACCCGCAAGTGGGTAAAGTAACCTTAGGCGGTGTTGAACTGAATCAGTTTGATCCTAACGAGCTAAGAAAGCAGATGGCACTCGTGCCGCAGCAACCTGCTCTGTTCAGTAACGATGTGTTTCACAACATTCGCTACGGAAACCCGAAAGCAACGGACGAACAAGTTATCGAGGCCGCTAAAAAAGCACACGCACATGAGTTCATCCAAAACCTACCTGAGGGCTATCACAGCTTTCTTGGTGAACGCGGTGTTAGGCTTTCTGGCGGGCAGAGACAACGCATTGCCATCGCACGTGCCATCCTAAAAGATCCGAATATTCTCTTATTGGATGAAGCAACCAGTGCGCTAGACAGTGAAAGTGAGCATCACGTACAACAAGCTTTAGATGAGTTAATGCGTGGTAGAACGACGATCATTATCGCCCATCGATTATCAACAATTAAACACGCCGACCAGATTGCAGTGCTCGATAAAGGACAGCTAGTAGACATCGGCGACCACCAGTCTCTCATCAATAGCTGCGAATTGTACCAACGCCTAGTTGAACTGCAATTCAAACACCTTAATGCGTAATCATTGAGTGGATGTGCGTGAGTCGTTTGTTTAGTGAGACACTAATCAATAAGTAACGGAAAGTTAAGTCACTGACATTGTGTGGTTTCAAGCTTCAAAAACTTAAATCACACGTGTTGCAGTTTTGTTAATTTAGCGGTAGGGTTTTTATTCCAATAACAACTTATCCCGATGAAGGATAAGCAGATAACATTAATTACCCAGATAACATTAACTACACAGATAACAATAAGAGAGTTCGCATGGAAGCACTATTATCTGACTACCCGGTAGTAACAGAAATCCCTGTCGCTTGGGGAGAAATGGACGCGCTTAATCACGTTAACAACGCCGTATATTTTCGTTATTTCGAAACCGCTCGCTTAGATTTTTTCAAGCATGTAGAGCTGATGGAAGAGATGGCGATTACCAAAGTTGGCCCTGTTCTTGGCGACACTTATTGTAAATATTTCAGACCAGTCACGTATCCAGACACGCTGATGGTTGGTTCTCGTGTCACTGACATTCAAGATGACCGATTCACCATGGAATACGCGATTGTCAGTAAGACTCAGCAAAAACTGACGACCATTGGCACCGCGACTATCGTGATGTTTGATTTTGCTTCAAACCAAAAAGCCCTGCTCTCGCTGCGCTTAACCAACGAAATTGAAAAGATGAACACGTTGAAAAGCCCATGCTTCAAACAAGAAGCCGTGACGGAATAACGTATTCGTTGGTTGAGAAAGATTCAGAAAGTTTCAGACATTAAAAAGGCCACTCGATTGAGTGGCCTTTTGTTTATTGGTTCAGAGTGCTTATAAGCGGTTGAGCGTTATAAACCTTGAACGCTCTTTGCGTTAGAAGCTATAAGCCTTACAGCCCATAGACATTGAACCCTATAAACCTTGTACGCTATAGACCTTGCACGTACTGAGCATTAGTTCGAACTTCAACCATCTGCTCTAGGTTCTGTTGTGAACCTTCAACGCCGTTCAGTAGCGCTTCGAAATGCTTGATAAGCTCAACTTTGTCTTTCACTTCTTTAGAACCTGCACCGATGTTGGTTAGGTCAATGAAGAACTCGTCGAACAGACCAGAGAAGTCAGTTACTGCGTCGTGGTTCAAGAACTGCTCGTGGTTGTAAATGCTTGGGTAGCCACCCTTCTGTTTATCAACCGCAAAAGAGATGCCTTTCACGTTGGTAATCGTGGTCGCTTTCTCACACTTCAACATACAACCTGCTTCGATGCTTGGCTTGTTACAACCCACGGTTCTTTGGAAGAAACACTGACGGCTGGTCATCATCAAGATTGGGTGGTAAATGCTGTAGAACAGTTTGAAGTTCTCTGGGCGACGAATATGACGAATCTGACCTTTGTTGATCTCGTTCGAAATGAATGCGCCTGCACAGTTCAGCTCTTCTTTCAGAGTAACCAGTGCGTGAGAGTTGGTCGTGTTCATGAACGGGCCTGCAACCCACTCAATACCCATCTCGTAAGCTTTGTAAGCAATACCCGTGTTGTTGGTTACGATGCGAGCTGGCTTGATCTCTTCAAGAATACGAACCGCTTCGTCGTAATCTTTACCGATCAATACCGCTGGGAACCAAGGAATCAAACGTGGGTTTGCTGCCAAGATGTCGATGTACTTGTTACAACGCTTCTTGAAGCTTTCTGGAAGTTTGAAGTAAACATCCGCGTCAGTCACGTCATACAGGTGTAAGTCTTCTACATCGGCGATAAGCATCGACATAGTCGGCTTCTCGTTCACTTTAGGGTGCTGAGGCAGTGCTGGCACTTCAACGTGCTTAATCACTTCCACAGAGCCGTTCAGAATGAAGTCGATCTCGTCTTTTAGGTCTGAAACTTCTTTTAGAGGAATCAACAAGCCTGCATCCACTTCACTGAAGTCGTGGCTTTCTAGCGTGTGAACTGCACTCTTCACGTTTTTGAAGCGCTTCTCAAGTAGCTCTTGAGTAATCGCCTTCTCTTCAACCGCTTTCAATAGCGATTTAGATTGAAGAGTAAAGTTCTCTTTTGGCGTGTTCACAGTCACCGTAAATGGTTGACCCACTTTTGCGCTGAACGACAGTGCTACTGGTGTCTTGCGAATATCAAGGAACTCGATCTTGTCACGCATTTCGTTACCAAGAACGTCTTTCGCTTGGTGAAGTTCGTTGGTCACTTCTTGAATCTGTACAACTGAGATTTCGTTGTTCTGCTCCGTCGCTTTTTCAACAGCGTAGTTCATGCTGTTGTCGCGCGGGTTATCGATGAACATGTCTTTCGTTAGGTTGCCCTTTAGGAAAGAGTTGGTGAAATCACGGTTGAATACTTTGTGTAGGTTCGAATCGTCTTCGATCAACAAACCACTTTCTACAAAGCTATCAATCTGTTTACGCCATGTGTCTACCACAGTGTAAACGTAGTGTGCGCCTTTAATACGGCCTTCTACTTTCAATGAGTCGACTTTCGCATCAACCAATTCAGGTAGGTCGTAGTAAGCTGAGTTATCTTTCAGGTTAAGTGGGAACTTGTTGCCCGCGTTGGTGATTTCGTACTCATCACGACACGCTTGGCTACAACGACCACGGTTACCTGAGTTACCCACACTTACTGAGCTTGAGTAACATTGACCAGAGAATGCGATACACAGAGCGCCGTGTACGAACACTTCGGTTAATACGTCGTGATCGTGTGCCACTTCCGTCAGCATCTTGATTTCAGGCAGGTTCAACTCACGAGACAAGTTAACGCGCGTCGCGCCAATCTTAGACAAGAACTTAATCTGACCTTCGTTGTGCGTAGTTAACTGAGTCGACGCGTGAACGTCTAACGATGGGAAATGCTTCTTAACCAGGTTGAATAAACCCAAGTCTTGAACAATGATGCCGTCCACTTTGGTGTTCACAAGCTGGTTCAGCAGTTTGGTGATGCTCTTAGTCTCGTGCTCCAGTAGCACAACGTTAAGAGTCAGGAACACTTCACAGCCGTATTCATGAGCAAGGCGAATCACACCATTCAATTCGTCTAACGACAGGTTAGAGGCTCTGTTACGAGCGTTGAATGTGTCTAAACCACAATAAACTGCATTAGCACCCGCTACGATGGCGGCTTTTATCGCTTCTACATCGCCACCTGGGGCTAATAACTCAATTTTTCTGCTCATTTTTGAAGTCGCTCACTTACTTATAATTTTTAAGCCGCGTATTCTACCCACATCACGATCTCTTTACCACCGTACAACACTTTTCAAACTAAATGACCTCAATAATGCCGAACGAATCCGATCTACCTATCCTTTATTCTTTACGCCGTTGCCCTTATGCAATGCGCGGACGAATGGGCATCGCACTATCACAGCAAAAAGTGTTACTTCGAGAAATTGTTACCAAAGACAAGCCTAGCGAACTATTGGCCAGTTCGCCAAAAGGAACAGTGCCTGTATTGGTGTTACCCAATGGACAAGTCATTGAACAGAGCTTGGATGTGATGAACTGGTCACTTCAACAAAACGATCCTCAAGATCTTCTGCGTTCAAGCAATCCAACGCTTAGCGAACAAGTTCAGCAGCTCATTAAAACCAACGATGAAGAATTTATTGGTCACTTAGAAAGGTATCGTGCATCGGTTCGTTACCGAAACATCGATGTTGAACAACGCCGACAAGCCTGCGAAACCTTCATTAAGCAGTTAGAAGTGCGACTTACCGATCAGCCCTACTTTTTTGGAGAAAGCCCAAGCTTGGCCGATTTTGCGGTGATGCCTTTTGTCAGCCAGTTTGTGCGGGTCGAAAAGAAGTGGTTTGTGCAATCTGAATACCAAAACGTAGGACGTTGGTTAAGAGCGCACTTGGAAAGTAAGCTCTACACCCAAGTCATGAAGCAATACCCTTTGTGGAATGAAACCAAGCAAGATTGTCTTTTTGGATAACTTAAGAGAATTTTGGGTGACTTAAGGGTATCTAGGGTGATCTAGGGGAATTCTGGAATAGATAATTCCTAGGTATTAAAGTAGTTACGTGACACTTTATCTTCTTTGTAAAGAACAGATATTCAAAGGCTTAACTGGGATTCCGTTGTCTCTTTACCGGTAACGACTGTCTCTTAACTGGCAAACACAGTCTAAGCTAAGCCTTTTGTTCATTTTAACCTGATCACTGAATCGCTATCGAAATCTCGACTTCAGTTTCACCTTTGTATAGTTCAAAATCTGTCGTGTAAGTTCTCACATGTGGGCAGTCAGCAGCGCTGAAATACGCCCACACTTCACCCCATAGGTCGATCACAGCTTGTGGTAATTCACCTTCAGCAGAAAACGTTAAGTATTTACCTGCTTGTATTTCGGTTTCTACAAGCGTATCAACATTCTGATCCGTAAGTGCATTAGTACACGCGATAACATCAAATTCGCCCGTAAAGTCAGACTCGTAGTTAGTGTAAACGCCATACACTTTTGAATCCGGTGTTAATTTCGGAAATGCTTGGTCAAAAAAGCCCTGCCACAATTGCCCTATCTTGGCTCTTGCTGGGTCCATCTCATCGGTATTGGTGGTTCTTACTGAAAAACCATACGCCTTTACGGCTTCTATCGTTTCAACTTTCATTCGTTCTATTCCTAAGCCAATTGACGATCTAACTGTATTGAATCCAATGTTTTATAAGATAACGATGCTAATCTTGTATCTCTTTATGGCCACATTTTTCACAGACAAGGTGACGAGAAAACTCATCCATTGACGCGACAAACGGGCCAAGGAACCAACCTTTTATCATGCCTGCCCAAAACTCACTTCGCTTTTGGTTAGGTTTGTCTGCAAACGCACTCGTCTTTCTGACCAACACAACAACATGTTGTGTCTCTTCTCTGCACGCGGTGCAATAGCATTGTTCTATGGTTCTATTCATTTGAAAGCCTATGACGTTTTGAATGAAACATGCTGAAAGTGAGGGTTGTCGACACAGACATCCAATGTCGCTATTTGAGTTAATACGACAAGTTGTTGCTCGCCTTGAGTACTGACTTTAATGCACTCTTCACGGCTATCATTGCGTTGAGTATCTAATCCGACACATTCAATCTGCTCGCCAGATTTCAGCGTTAATTTGATTGGGTATCGGTGCATACACACAATCTCAATATAATCGTAATCGTTGCAACTAATCATAATACCCTTCCAATTCATCCACCACGCTAATGCGACATGCCATACTATTCAATATCTTTACAATCAATAAGTTACTCGTATCACAATCGCATTGCCATAATCAGATTATTGAGTAATTTGTTAAATTTAATCTCGTTCTCACCATTCACATTTCATCTGTGAACGACAATTTAAGGCTTCAAGAATCCTTTCCAATAATGGTACAAACCACCAATGTCTGAAGAACACATTAGCGACATTGCGCCTTTGATTTGTTCTTCGCTCCATTCCCACCATTTCATTTCTAGCAACTGAGCGATTTCAGTCTCATTGAAACGATAACGGATATGGCGTGCTGGGTTTGAACCGACAATCGAGTATGGCGCGACATCTTTAGTCACAACCGCTCGACTTGCGATGATGGCTCCGTCACCAACCTTAACACCACTCATGATCATGGCTTCTGTACCAATCCACACATCGTTACCAATCACGGTATCACCAGAGCGTTCAAAGCCGTCTATCGCACCTTCAAACTTCTCATCGTCTTGATAGAAAAACGGGAAGGTACTCACCCACTGGTTTTGGTGGCCTTGGTTGCCCGCCATCATAAACACGGCGCCAGAACCAATCGAGCAGTAGCTGCCAATGATCAGCTTATCGATGTCGGTTCTATCCGGTAATAGGTAACGCGCACAGTCATCAAAGCTGTGGTTATGGTAGTAACCCGAGTAATAGCTGTGCTCGCCCACGATGATGTTTGGGTTGGTCACTTGTTCTTTGAGTGACTTTCCAACAAACGGGCTTTCAAAATAGTTTTTCATGGTTGTACTCTTAGTTTCGTTCTTTTAGTTAGGTACTTTTGTTGCGTGTTGATGGTTTTAACTTGTTTATATTAGTGTAAAGGCAAACGTGCCCTATTGACCGCCTGCAATATCAATAAACGAGCCGGTGACATACGAAGCTTCGTCTGATAATAACCACGCGATAGAGTTCGCGACTTCTTCTGGTGTGCCACCTCGTTGTAACGGTAACTGCGAAGCTAGTCTGTCTACGCGATCTGGCTCTCCGCCGTCTGCATGCATCTCAGTATAAATACAACCTGGCCTTACGCCATTCACTCGGATATTGCGTGAAGCTAATTCAAGCGATAAGCCTTTGGTGAGTGAATCCATCGCACCTTTCGATGCTGCGTAATCCACATACTCAAACGGTGCGCCAGTACGAGAAGCGGCAGACGATACATTCACAATCGAACCCGCGCCATCGGCTTGTTTGATAAAGGCTTTACTGCACAGAAAGCAGCTTGATACGTTGGATTTCATCACCTTTTCAAAGCGATCCAATTCAATATCAACCAATGGTGACTGGGTAAACAAGATCCCGGCATTATTGACCAAGTGCGTCACTGGACCTAGCTTATTACGAGCAATCTCAAATAAAGATTTCACATCCGATTCAACAGACACATCCGCACGCACGCTTATCGCGGTTCCGCCTTGTTCACGAATCTCGTCTACTAGATCTTCAGCTCGCGACTCATTGTGTATGAAGTTAACGCATACAGCATAGCCTTTACTGGCCAACAATTTAGACGTTGCTGCGCCAATGCCTCGGCTTCCGCCGGTTACAACCACTACCTTGCTCAATGAAACCTCCTAATGTTTACTTATTCTGTGCAACCTGATTGTTCGTGACAAACTGATCGTATCGATACAAACTAATTGTTCGATACGATCTGAACCCACTGCGATCGCCACGCCGGCGCTTCGAATGGGTCTGGCCAAAACTCAGTTTGCTTTTGAATTAAACCGTCAACCACCGTGTGAAAGGTGATCACTCGGTCTTTCAACACACTGTCAGTGACCGAAACGTCCGTGACTACCGTATCACCTTCACAGACAATCGAATTGAGCGTGAATTCCCAAACACCATTGGCTGGGTATTCAGTATTGATTGCAGTGAAGTTGTCGCGCCCTAACGTCAATTCAGACGACTGCGGCCAATAGCCTTCAAAATCTGCGGTTAGCCATTCACCTGCCTTTGCAAAATCATTACTGCGCATTGAATCCCAAAATCCCAATACCACTTGTTTTGGTGTCATTATTCTTCCTTAAAGTTATTTACGTGTGGTGATTTTTAAATGTCGGCTTCGTTATGCGTACTTGCTAATGATCGTTAAAAGATCATCGACACTGTTAGCAATGTAATCGGGCTTGGTTTGCCAATTTTCAGGTTTCGATCGGCTATAACCTGCTGCAACGGCAATCACTTTTGCGTTTTTACCCAGCGCGGCTTCAATATTGCGAGCAAACTGTGTGTCCGCTTCATGGTCACCGATGTACATCAAACAAAGCTCGTTAGTCGGATCGGCGCCAAATATGTTCTCGACACATTTCACACCACCAAATGGATGGGGTTTTTGGTTACCGTTCGAGACATCGTCATAGCCCACGACCGATTTAAACAAATCACCAATGCCATAACTGTCGAGCACACCACGAATATTCAATTGAGAGTTTTGAGAGCAGATCCCATGTGGAAGATGAGCAAACTGATTAACCACGGTTTCCATTCCTTCAAACAAGGCAACGGCTGTTTGGTTTTTCTCTTGATGCTCTGCCCACATTCCACCAGCGATCAACATTTCATCGTGTGATAAACCGTAATAATCGACATATAAGGCTTGCCAGTTTTTAGCCCCGTGGTTGGCTTCATGATAAAGCGCTTCGCTGAGCAAATATTTAGGTAAGTTATCACCTGACAAGTGTGGCGCGACTAAAGAGATAATATCTTTTGTGATTGCGATATTCTTTGGAACGGAATTGACTATGGTTCCATCGTAATCCCACAGGATGGCATCTAACTTCATACACTATCTCTTTGTTTCGATTAGTAATTTGAATTTATCATTCATAAGCCTATTTAGGGCAATTTTATTGTCTTGAATTTCGAAATTTGTCGAATAGAAGCAAAGCTAGAGAACAAACCGTTACTAGCAAACAAAAACCAAACAGTGTTTGCTCACATCACTGCTTTATCAATTGCAATATATGCGTATAATCCCCGCTCCATTGCGCTATCGCCGTTAAAAATAGCGCCATTCAACATTTTTAATGAGTACCCAATGTCGAAACTATTTTTCAAAGGCCGTATCGAAACAAGACAGAACCACGTTCTTGCTGGCTACAACGTAAACCGCGATGTGAAAGCGGGTACTGAAGAATCTCCAATCGCAGTAATGGTTCAAACTGAAGCGCGCAAAGCAGAAGTTGAAGCACTAGCCGCTGAAAATACTATCTTCGTTACTGTTACAGTCGACGCAGACAAAGAAGAGAACACCATCGAGCTTGATACTCTACTGAACAAGCCAAAAACGATGACGTTTGAAAAGACCCCTAACCGTAACGATCCGTGTTCTTGCGGCAGCGGTAAAAAATACAAGAAGTGTTGTGCATAAGGCTTCTCACTCAAACTGCCAATAGCACGATGAGTTAAGTAATATCTAACGGGAAGATCATTGAGGTCTTCCCGTTTTTATTTGCCTAAGCCAAACTCACAAACTCACAAACTCACAAACTCAGTCGAGGTTGTCTGGTGTATTCAGATATGTTCCACATTGGGTACATTTGTAATCACCTGTCGCGCCCGAACCTGTAACACCAAAAGATAGAAACTCCGATAAAATTCGTTGGAGTAAGCTCGGTTCTTTATCTTCAGCTTGTGGTGCCTTTTGCACTTGGCTACTGAACATCGTGTACCTATGCAGTGTAAGTTCCTTACAGTTACAGCAGAACGCTCTCGTCTTCTCACTTCCATACATAATATCTATCGCCTTAACTCAAAGCACAAATTCAACACATGGCAAATATGCCACATGTTGAGTTAAATCTATATATTTTCATGAAGTTATGAGCAAATTAAAGCGTTTCAAAGAAAGGTAAGCTCTCGACTGTTAAGTGACGTGTTGATGAACAAAGTTATTCAATTCAGTCACGCTTCTGATGATGTAAACCTCTTTCTCTTTAGCACGCAATTCTAACTGCGCTTTAAAGTCGTCATTCCAAAATTTAGGACACAGTTTTAGTGTCTTATAACTTTGTATCGTGCCTTTTATAACTGAACTTCCATCAGGCCAGCCTTCAGGTTTAACGAATAGACCTTTGAGCATTCGCTTGGTTACAAACCAGTAGCTAATTGAATAAGGAAGGTCGATATAAACCAAGGTATCAGCTGCATCTAAACGTGTGTTGAACGATCCTAGAGGGCCAAAACCATCGATGATCCAGCTTTCTGACTTAAGTATGCTCTCATGAGCCTGCTCGAATACTTCACGTTCAACAAACTCTCCGTTGGCCTTATAAACAATAGAATCTAACTGGTGAAGCTCTATCCCTGTAGCTAGTGCTAACGCCTTGCTGATTGTGGATTTTCCACTCCCAGGCTTGCCAAAAACCGCGATCTTTTTCATATGACTTCCTCTATTCAGATAAAACCCATAAGACAGCGACAAAAAACCCACCTTACGGGTGGGTTCGATAAACAAAGCGCATCAACAATCCCACCATTCCTATGGAATGATGATAATTCGTTGGTTAGATGGCGCTAAATTCAGTTTCATAAAACTACTTTTATATACTGTTGCTTAGTTGTCAACACAATGACTAATGGGCGATATCATCGTCATATCGCACCCATTAATAGTCTTAATGAGTGCTTATTCGTCTTGGTTATTTTGCTTTCTTTTTCGTCACTGTCGCTTCTGATAGCTTGCTTAGTACACCCGATACTTTCTTAACGACCTCGTCACAGCCATTGATCGCGTGACGCTCTACCAAGTAATTAGGATCGTTGTAAGACAACCATACTTTCTTATTAGAATCCTCAGTGACTAACACCTTCTGCGGTAAATCTATCGCGACTTCTTGAGCACATTGCATTAATGGTGTCCCTACTTTCGGGTTACCAAAGATGATGACTTCCGTTGGTCTCAATTCAAGATCGACCTTACTCGCGTTTTTCTGATGGTCGATTCTCGCAAACAAGGTCAAACCTTTGCTCTTGGCGATTTCTTCAAAGCGGTCAGCGGTCTCTTTCACTGAATAATTACTTTGGTATTTAATCAAACCATCAGAAGCCGCAGCTGAAAATGATGCCGAGAGTAAAATGGCGCATAGTGGTAGTAATTTTTTCATCGTCACCTCTGAGATTTAACCTAATCAAACTTACATTCATAGCGCCACTTCCAAATTCAGCGACGTAACCCATGTCAGTATAGACGCGATTCCATTCTCAGTTTGCAGAGAGGATCACTTTTCTAATGCGTCTTATTATCATCAGTTTAGGTGGGGATTTTTTCAAAAGTTAAACACACGATCAGTGCCACGACTTAGTCCCACATTTCTCACATTGGTATTCGTAATCACTGTCTACATAAAAACCGGGAACATTATGGTCACCTTTAAACAATAACGTCATCAGGTATTCCATCAACACGCCTAACTTCCATTGTTTCTTTTCAGATTCAGCGTCCGCTTTAGATTCAGCATCGGAAGCGCTAACAGCAAGGTGCGGGGTAAGTGCGTCGCACTGCTCACAGTGATAAGGGTGTTTAATATACTTATTATCAAGCATTTATATAAGCCAACTGATATTTATAAATTTGATACATACTAACAACTTATCACTCGGTTCTCGAACTTATTGTTGTCCACTAGAGTTTTATTAGAAAGAAATGAGACACAAGGTAAGTGCCATGCATCTTGAATCAGTTACCATCGAGATCTCCCTCATTGAGCCGCTAAAGCTATACTTACGCTAAGGTATGAAATTAGCTTTTACTTTAATAACCCTTTGTCTGCAGCGCCTTCAAGTTGTACTTCTAGTTCTTTCCATAGAGCACGACTGCCTTTAGAAATACGCTCGCCATTGAAGGTCAGTACTTTGTCTTTAGATACGTTGTGCTTCTTCCAGCTGTGACCACCACCATGGATGTTATGAAGCAAAGGCGGCACTCTATCGATCGCCTTACCAAATCTGGCTTCTGGTGACTCACCTGCTTCGAACTCAAGCCATAAATCCAAATACTCGATTCTTGAATGGCTCGGTAATGATTTCAGCAAGCGCTCAACGCAGTTTCTCTCTTTGAGCTTGTTTTCTGCGGTTTCACTGGCATAAATGATGGTGTCTCCGGCATCGATTTCCCCAAGATCATGAATCAGCAGCATCTTCATTACTCGCGTAATATCGATTTCTTCATTGGCATAGTCTTTCAACATGAGTGCGCTCAAACAGACGTGCCAACTGTGCTCAGCGGAGTTTTCATATCGATCCAATCCAACCGGTTTTGTCTGTCGATGAACATCCTTTAATTGTTCAATCTCGACCATGAATTGCAGAATGCCTTTGATTTCTTCCACGATGAGCTTCCTTAACTTAAGTTGATGATTTATCGGAGCTGAGAGTTAACTTAGCGACAAAGAAGCGTTACTCCCAATGAACCGACATTTTGTAATACGCAACACCCGATTTTTCAAATTCAGAGCCTTCTACAGCCATCCCAAACTTTTGATAAAAACCTAAAGCCGTTGTGCGCGCATCGCACCAAAAATATTGGATGTTTGATTCTTTGAGGTTAGAGATGGCATGATCAATCACGTTTGAACCGATTCCCTGCCCTTGGAATTCAGGCAGCGTGGCAAACTTTCTCAGCCTCGCTTCATTGCCTTGGATATAGATAGACGCGACACAAACCAACTGCTCACCAACAAACGCGCCGTAATGCGTTGCTTGTTCGTCATCTGGCACCATACAAAATGACATCGGTTTATCAGGCCAAAGCACTTGATGCCTAACCGGAAGTACCTCCGTCGCTGAAAGCTGTTTTATTTCCATATTATCTCCAATGTTCAGAAGCCTACGTAAGTATGCAAGCTTGAAATGAAGCAAATCCTTTTCAACATTAATTTACTATTGAGTAGTCTTGGCATACATTTCACAAACGACTTCGACGTTTAGAAAATTACTTGTGCGCCAAAAAGGCTGGCGTTCAAAACCTCGAGTTGCATTTCTTTGTTTGTAGCCATCCGGATTGCGACCAAAATAAGATGTTAACCTTGCCGTCATATCATTTTCGAGCGAAATTCCGCTAATCGAAATATCGTAACCGCCCTGACATGGAGATACCCATACCCTCCCATTAGCCCCACTCAAACTAATATTCTTTGTTGTTATTTGTTGCTGATGTAGAACCAAAGAAACTGGCAAACGTTTATTTAAATCAGACACTATTCTATTCATTAGGGCATAAAGAACTTCAACTTGATTCATTCGGGACCTCTAGTAACGACTAAACATTGAAACAGAATTGGATGACGCTACCATTTGAAATTATCTATTGCACCGTAAACAAAGAACTCAAATTTGATTTTTCAATACTTAGAGCTAAGTTGTAGCTCACATCCTAACTTTAGATATCAGCTATCTGTATTCCATTAAATGATAACGCTCTAATCCCTCTCCTTTTGTGAATGAGATAACAAAACCTTGCGACTGGTAAAAGCCAATAGCATGTTCATTGGCAGTCAAACACTTCAAAGTCAGATCAGTGTAATGTTGTTTGCAGGTATTGAGTAAAGCAGAGCCTACTCCAGAACGTAGCGTTCGCGGGCACACATAGAGGTGATGGATGAAACTCTCAGGTTCCCAAACAGAGGCAAAACCTAAAACCTTGTCGCCAGAAACAGCCACCCATATCTGCTCACCTTCTGTATCTAATTCGAAATCGGATAACTCAAAAGCGTCGGCATCAGCCCAATGAAAGGTGTCCTGTCTTGATTCTAGATAGAGCGCCTGTAAAGCGGTTAAATACTTGGGTTGATACCTTGTGACTTCCATGTCGCTCCTGCCTATCCGTATGACCAGAATTAAGGTTGTTGACTAAGCTTTTCTACCTGTTAGCCATAGGGTGTTCAGGGTTTAACTGAAGCAGATCCCACAAGTTACCGTAAAGATCTTCAAACACAGCAACGGTGCCGTAGCCTTGCTCTTTAGGCTCTCGGACAAAGTTAATGCCCAAAGACGTCATGCGTTCGTAATCACGCCAGAAATCATCGGTGTTTAAGAATAGGAATACGCGTCCACCAGCTTGGTTGCCGATGAAATCGAGTTGCTCTGGCTTGGAAGCTCTAGCAAGTAACAGGCTCACACCGGTTGAATTTGGTGGAGCAACAACAACCCAGCGCTTATCTTCTTCTGGCAGATACGTGTCTTCGATGAGATCAAACTTAAGCTTGTTTACATAGAAATCAAGCGCTTCATCGTAGTCTTTTACCACGAGTGCAATGTGAACAATATTCTGTTTCATAACATACCTTGTTGGGGTTTTAGCTGCAGGGAATGATGCCATGAAGCAGGTAAAGACACTAGGTGTCGCATCATAAATCGTAGTATCTCGTCCGTCACAATCTAAAAGGTATACATCATTTATAACTGCCAGAATCCGAGCTCGACGCCACCTTGAATGACAATGGCACACATCCCGTGACGTGGTAACTCCATTGGCGGCACCGCAACTTCGGCGCCTAGTTTCTCGGCTGCAGTTACTGCAGACTGAATATCCTCAACCAACGTGTAATGACGAACAGTTGGTTCTTCAGTTTCACGAAGCGGTGCTCGAATGCCAATTACCCCGCCATTAGATAGCTTTGCAGTGCGCGCCCCACCAAGGTTCACATCTGCACCACTGAATTTCACGTTGTAGAGCTGAGCGTATGTTGCACAAACGACATCGACCTCTGGGGTAACCACTTCAAGATATTGAACCTTCATCAAATTTCCTTCTCGTGTTCTTTAAGACTCTCAACCTGCATACAGCTGTGCAGGTGTTTCTCATCAATAATTTATTACTAAGCAATTCGACCGCGCATGATAAATTGCGGGCCTGCTGCGCCACCTAAATACTGTTGATTGATATCTTCGAAGCCGCCTTTCTTATAACAGTTGAATGCTGCCGGATTTTTGCAATTCACAGTTAAGTAAATCGACTCATACGCTGAGTAATTCGCTTTTAAATACGGAAACAAAGCCTTCACCGTGCCTGTTCCTAAACCTTTACCTTGCTGGTTTTTATCAAGCACAAAAGCTCTCAAGCCAATGCTTCCTTCAGGGCAGAATTCGTAGTGCTCTGCGTAAGCGATATCCAGCTTAAAGAAACCCACAACTTCGTTATCAGACTTAATCACGTGCAAGTGCGTCGTTTCACTGCCGTCTAATAAAAACTCTGCAGCTGTACCAGCGAACTTAACCTGTTCATCGGCGAGTTGGATGGCCTGAACTAACGCCACATGTGAATCTTCAAGCCTTTCGATAGTTATCATTGTTGTTCCTTCTGTATAACACGCACGAAAAACCGACTAGAGCTCATCGCTAGTGTCTCGAGAACCGTAGTTTGGGAAATGCAACCTTAGTACTCAGTTAATACGTTTAGTCCATCCAATAATTTAGAGCAAAGACCAGCATTTGGTATCCAACCAAAAGGTCATGACTTAATGAATATCTTGGCAGAGCCTAAAGAGATAACCGTCAGGAGTTTGAACGATGAACTGCTTCTGAGTCGCGATCGAATCCCCACATTGATAAGACTTTGACTCTAACGCTAAGTAAATAGAATCAGCGGCGCTTTCGTTAACTCTCTGATAAAGTGGTTCGATATCGATAACATCCCATTGGAAGTTAACACCACGCCCTAACGGAAACTCCAGATCACCTGAAAGCCATTTTCGACTTTTGCCCGCAATCCCTTCAAGCATCACATCAACACCGTCAAGCGTTAGATAAACAAACTCTTCATCTGAGCGCTCGTATTTCACTTCAAACCCCAACACATCGACAAAAAAGGATTTGCTCACATTAATATCGAAACAATAAAGCTCTGGAACTACTCGTAATGTCATGATTTACCTATTCACTAAATAGCGAGAGATTAGTAAGAATCTAATCAGGATTTCCACTCTAATATAGAGTTAATTAATCTGTGTACTTTAGCTAGCTTTATAAAGCCTTTCGTTAATCTCCCAAAGCGCGTTTCTGTTTGAGTCATATGTTAGAAGTTCAATAGCTTCTTGGTAGTCGCACCAACGGTAATCTGTGTGTTCACTTGATAGTTCAGGATCTTCTGTGACTTTAACTGAGAAGGAATGCTCAGGAATGACGAATGGATGCTCAGTCCAATTGTAATTCCCTGCATAAAAGACTTTTGGAAGCATGCACATTGAATCAAGCTGCTGCCAGTTATCACCGACTAACTGAGTTTCTTCAGAAAGCTCTCGTTTTGCTGCTTCAAGAATTGATTCATCATTTTCGCCACCACCGGATATTGCCTGCCATACACTATTGTCACTTCTGCGTACGATTAAAAACCGAGGTTTGGTGTCGACTATTTGATAGGGAAAGACTAAAACTTGAAAAGGTGCTCTCATTGATATGCCCTCCAATCGTTCACGTTTACGGCGCTAACTTCCCAAGGATGACCGGGTCGCTCAACAGATTCGTCAGAGGAAGAAACAATGGCTCAGGTAACTCATCTAGCTTAAACCATTTCCATTGCTTACATTTATCAGGCTCTGTCACCTGTGGTTTGCCGCTAGCATCAGAAGCCACAACAAACAGCGTTATATAGTGCTTGTTCTCTTTCTCAAAAATATCATTGGTAAAAGAGAGCTTTTCAAATCCACTAACAACGAGGCCAGTCTCTTCGAGTGTTTCGCGTTTGGCACACTCTTCAATGCTCTCACCCCATTCAAGGTGTCCGCCCGGCGTTGCCCACGTATGAGCTCCGTGAGAACCAATTCGCTCTCCAAGTAACACTCGCCCTTCACGTAGAATAACCGCAGCGATACCTACTCTTACTTCCTGACTCACTTAAAACTCCTTAATTCTTACCAAAAGACAAACGAACAGCTAAGTGACTAACAATGCCGAGATTACGCTCAAACTTACCACTAGCGCTAAGCCGAGTTAAATACCAAATGTTGAGAATGATCTCGTAAAGCTCTGTCGATCACACCCAAGGAAACACTTTTACTTGCTGCCATCTAGCCTTATAACCAGCGGTCATTTTGTTGTAGTTCGCTTCTGTCATTGCTCGCTTATTCGGTTTAATCAGCATATCAAACGCGTCCTCTACACCGTATGGTGCAAACAACTTGATATCGCCTGAATCATCCAGAGTAAACCCGATAGCAAGCGCAGAAAGCCAAGACTTGATACCTTGTTCAACACGATCGTATGGTTGAATCAAGCAACCGAACTTCTTAGCGTAACGCTCATGGATGGTCGCTTGGTTCTTTACATCCACGTCGACACGATGACTTAACCGCGAACGAATGCGGTTTTTGAATTCGTCCTCAGTGAGGGCTGATGCATTATTGAAATAGACAATATCTAAGTCTTTAACTTGGTCTAGAAGCGGTTTGTTTTCGATATCATTCCAGATTATTTGAGTGATGGCGCCGCCTGCAATATAGAAGTTTGGCAAACCCACCTCACGACATACGTTGGCTGTTTCGATTAGCTCAGGAACTTGTTGAATGAGGTTCTTTAGTTTTTGTTTATTCATCATTCCCTTTTTATCTAATCACGAATCGTACATTGCCCAACGGAAATAAGGTCTTTGACCATCCATTCGCTCAACCTTTGCACCCAACCTTTTGTAGAAATCATGCGCTTTCTTATTGTGCGGACTTGCCGTCCATGAGATGTGAGAGGCGGATGATGACTTCGCTTGTTAACAGACAAGAATGCCACCATTACAAATCAACTTGCTGCACCAATTAAGTTTTTTGTTTCGCAGACGTTATTGCTTGGGCTATTTTAGCCCTATGACTCGTTTCCCACTCAGCGAGTGTTAATGAAGCTTCGTCACTTGCTTTCTTTGAAGCCATTAGAAACACTTCATCTTTTCTTGATTTAGGAATAACGACAATACCCTCTACATCAGCAACAATGATATCTCCCGTATACACCTTTGCTCCCCCGCAAGTGATTGGAGCACCCAATTCAGAATAGACCTCTTTCTTTCCCGGTACTGGATGAACACCTTTCGCAAAAACTGGAAAATTCATATCTGAAATTTCATTCAAATCTCGAATGACACCATCAATAATAAAACCTTTGATACCTCGACTCTTAGCGACTGCGCATACATTACCGCCGGCTACTGCATATTCGCTATCAACTCCATCCACTACAATGATGGAACCTTTTGGTGCTTCGTATATGGCTGAATGAAGCATTAAATTATCACCAGACGTTAACTGGACAGTAAACGCTTCTCCAAAAATTGGCGGCATTCCCTGCCAAAGAGGACCAATACTAAAGTCAATAAAGTGCTCGTTACTTAGTATGTTTCCGTAATCGGTTGTCGCTAATTTAGAAAAATCTCGCTTCATATTTACTCTCCACTTTCAAAGTGGGCAAATACCTCTGCACCAGTCATATTATGTGTTTCATTTTTAAATTCGTAGTATTCGGGCTTTTCATCGATGAATATCTGATGAGTTAACTTGTAGTCATCCCCAGACATCAATAAACCGACAGGAAGGTGATACTGATTATTTGGCACCAAAAAGTAAAACAAGTGAGTACCACATTTACCGCAGAAACCCCTCTCAGCCCAATCGGACGACTTATATCTAACTACATTCGATTCACCTGATATTTTAACTGAATCAGCGCAATCAATGGCTAACATCGGACCGCCCGACCAATTTCTACACATACTACAATGACAAGCCCCCAATTCATTACTGGCGTACTCTACTTCCAACTCAACCGAGCCACATAGGCACTTTCCTTTACCTTTCATGAATCCTCCAATCTTTGCAATGTGTGTAAATGAATAGCAGATCACGCTTTTTATACCGATGACTTAATTAGAAAGGCTATTTTGTGCTCCCCTTCTCCGACAGATACGCGGCATACTTTTTAGAAATCCATTTATGAATATGAAGCCCTGTTTTACGAACAAGATACCAATCTATAGCAGCTAGAATCACCAAACCGATTACAGTTCCCATTACAAAACCTCCATGCTAATTGAAATGTCACTCTACCAAATGGGTAAGAAAAGCACCGTGAACCTAAACTAGATATGGATAGTTACTTTAACTCAGGAAGAATGACGAGGCATAACGCTTAGCTACGCTGAAAGTGGATGTGTGCCATGTCTGAGCGAAGCGAGTTCGGCACGCGTTTACGATTCAGATTTAGGCGCCTTGTTATATGTTTTACTTACTAATATGCCAAGCCATTACACCACTAGTAATAAGTAAAAATATACCTATCAATCCGACATTAACTGCAAAACTTACTTTATTACTTTCGTCTTGAAAGTCATTGGTTCGGGACACAAGTTCACGATGAATCATTAACGAAAAAAAGTCTTGATTAGCTGGATTGTTACCATCAAATGTAATGCCTGCCAACACAACAAGTAAAATTCCGCTATATGCAATGTAGTCAACCAAGTCTATTGTGGATAGGTAATCAAAAAAATTGCGAGAAATTAGCAGAGCTACCGAGATCACAACAAGATAAGCTAAAATCCCTTTGAGAAAACCCCTCATTGAAACTCCCTGTACATATAACAGCTATCAAACAGAAAAATTCTGCACTTAACTCCAGAATAATTTTGTCTAGTATCTAAGATAGACAAGCAATATGCAACTAAGCCATTACATAACAATGGCTTATGTCACAGCTAATTTCAGGCATGTGAAAAATCGCTTACTTTAATTCATCTGGAATGCGGCAATCTTTGTAGTAATACTCTCGGTCGCGTTCGTTGATTTCGCGTACCACTTTGCATGGGTTGCCGACTGCGACGACGTTAGCTGGGATGTCTTGGGTGACGATGCTGCCTGCGCCTATTACTGAGTTTTCACCAATGGTGACACCGGGAAGTACGACGGTGTGCGCGCCAAGCCATACGTTGTTGCCAATACGAACGGGAACATTGAACTGCGCTGCTTTTAGCCTGAGTTCTGGGCTGATGGGATGTGTGCCAGTGGCGATGGTCACGTTAGGCGCAATCATCACGTTGTCGCCGATGAATACATCTGTGTCGTCGACCAGAGTTAGATTGAAGTTCACGTATACATTGTCGCCTAGGTGGGTGTGACGCCCCCAGTTCGCGTGTAACGGTGGCTCGATGTAGCAGCCCTCACCGACTTCGGCGAACAGTTGCTTCATGATTTGTTGTCGTTTATACCCTTCACTAGGACGAGTGTGGTTGAAATCGTATAGCACTTCTAAGCATTGAGTTTGCTCAGCAACCAAATCAACGTCGTCACAGTAGTAAACGTCTTGGCTGTGCATTTTAGCCTTTATATCCATGTTTGAACCTATTTGATCATTGCCTTATGTAGGCAGAAATAAAGAAACAGATGGATAATTTGAAGTTTTCACTGGCCTCAATGCAAGTTGGATGAATTAACGCGGCCTGATGTTTTCAGCCACACGCCACAGCACACCACTTGGGTCGGTGATACAAAACTCAAGCATTCCCCAAGGTTGCTCAACAACCTCGGAAACGGTAACTTCAAATTCCGACACTACATTAGAGTTTTGGATGTGTTGATACCAACTTTTTACGTCTTCAACCAGCAAGTGCATCATGTAATTGTGACAGTGCGCAGGTTCATAAAAGTTTTGCAAAAGGAAGGCGCAACTGCCGTGTCGTAGATAGGCGATATCGTGAAATTCAGACATCACTTCGAAGCCGATTGACTGGTAAAAACGCTTAGATAAATCGAAGTCTTTCGCGGGCACGAAAGACTTAATTTCCGAGACTTTAAGGTTTTCCATCTTACATCCTTATAGTGTTGATGTTCTTGTGCTGACACGCTTAACGCTTTAAGTGGTTACGGTGTTTATTCAGAGTCTTGCTGAAATGAGTCGACTTCGGCTTTAGTTAGATAACGCCACTGGCCTGCTTCAACATCCAAACGAACGTCACCAATCTGTTCACGGTGTAGGCCAACAACTCGATTCCCGACCGCAGCAAACATTCGTTTTACTTGATGAAACTTGCCTTCTGTAATGGTCAACAGCACTTCTTTACTGGTAATCACCTCGAGCTCTGCCGGACGCGTCGGCTTTTGTTCGCCCTGCAATTGAATGCCCGCTTTAAACTTATCAGCGACATCGTCTTTGATGTCTCGTGACAATGTCACGCGATATACCTTCTTACATGACTTGGTTGGCAGAGTGATGTTGAATGACCATCGCCCATCATCGGTAATCAAGACTAAGCCTGTTGTGTCGGCATCTAAGCGCCCTGCGATGTGCAGTTCTGATGCTTTGTCTATCTCGATGTAGTTGAACAGTGAAGGATAAACTTCATCGACATTAGAACAGATAGTACCCGCAGGCTTGTGCATTAAGAGGTATCGAAATTCACGCAATTTAAGCGGCATGCCATTAAACAAGATGGCGTTGGTTTCATGAACCTGAGTCGATTCATCGGTGACTGTTTCACTGTTTACGTTCACCTCGCCATTATGGATGCGTTCAATCGCTTCAGGCTTGGTTAGGTCAGTGCTTTTACATAGGTATTTATCAAGGCGCATTAATCGTCGGCACCACATTTAGCACAAGGCTTGTAAGTTCGTTCACCTTGCTCGATAACCACATAGTCACCAACGCACTTGTCACATAAAGCGAGCTTTGGGTAAGCCTCTTTTTGTTTCTTTGTGTTAATGTTGCCTTCGGTGGTGTATACGGTTCTCATCTTGATGCCTTTGTTTGAATAACGTGAGAGGCGCAAATTGTATCACTGTTTACAGCTTTGATTGGAGTGGCGGTTCATAGATAAATTGATTTTAAGTACCGCTATTCCAAGTTCCCGCCCGTAACGGCTTAACCATGAACAACAAAATCAACGTGCCACGCCTATCAGTGGTAAAATGATAAAAGCTCACCAACTTATGAAGTCGATAATGAAAGATTGTAATCAATGCGGAAAATGCTGTATCAAATACGGAGATGGCGACCTTGCCGCGACTCAAGAAGAGATCGATTTGTGGGAGTTGTTCAACCCAGACATCTTTGAATATGTTCGAGGAAGCGAGATCTGGTTCGACCCTGAATCTGGCGAACGTTTAACTCGCTGCCCTTTTCTGGAGCTGGTTCCGACGAAAGACACCAAGGCTCAAGCCAAGTACACATGTAGCATTTACTTAGACCGACCAGAAGATTGCCGACACTACCCAAGCCTAATTAATGAGATGGTACGAGATGAGTGTGAAATGATTGAGGTGGTGGATTTACAAGACACGAAGAAAGCTCAAAGGAAACTCGACCTGTTGATGAAAGACAGCCGCCCTTCAAGCTATTCGTAAGCGATGATCTTTTGAAGATCAATCTTCAGCATTAGCTAATAGCCGCTAAAACCTTAAGCCAAGTACTGGTTCGCTTCTAACCAATCAAGCGCAACCAGTGCTGCCAATGAACATACCGCTCTGTCGTTGATATCCACATACTTAAGCTCTTCGATTTCAGCATCTGGAGACAGTTCGCCTGTATAATCAGCAAGATAGCAAGTCAATTGCACCGATACGCCTTCCGCTTTGCCATCAGCTTGGCCTGTAAACGTCTCGACGTATTTGATGGAGTCAGGCACTAAATCAACTGAGATCTCTTCTTTGATTTCGCGAACCAGTGCTTGCTCATCACTTTCGCCAGCTTCACGCTTACCACCCGGTAGATAGAACAGTTCTTTGCCTTTTGATCTGACCATCAACAGCTTGCCGTCTTTGATGAATATCCAAGCCAGCTTATCAATTACCTTATGCATGTCGTTAGACCTTATTTCTGTTTTAGTTCTCGTTCTTACTGAATCAAGCCACACCATTAGTCGCGACCAAACAAAGCCTGGGTATGTTACACGCTGGAAGGAATATACTCTATTGAATCGAATAGGAAATATCATCGCCAAAACGAAAAATGACAGCGTTCGAGACAATTCTCGTCAACTGTCATCGGCGTTGTTTACGGATTGCTTTCTAGTTGTTCGTAGATAGAATCAATCGACTAGCCACTTAAGCGCAGAGTCATGGTCTTCGAATGACTTAATCTCACCGGACACAAACCAACTGCCGACTTTTGATGCCATTTCTTGCCAGCTTTTGTCACCATAAATCGCGATTTTGTCTATCTTCGAATTGAGCTCTAATCCCAGTTTGAAATCATCCCAAGCAGCACGTAACTCCCAACCCGTTAAGGTGGAGATGTCGACCAGCATCTTGAGTTTCGATGAATCGAGTTCTTCTAGCGTGGTATTTAGAATTGGCATCATTGCTTGATAGTCATCGTGTGTGAGTTTGCCTTTCGCTTTGAACACAACAATGGTTTCACCGCTAACACGTTCAATTCCAACCGATATTCCGTGACGTTCGATATTCATAGCCTAGCCCTCATAGTGGAAACTAGACTTAGCTTAGAGGATTAAACAGCAAAGAGATGAGAGGTTTACGTCAAAACGGACAAGCGCTTTATCTGAACTTAATATCAGAGAGTTAATCGCGCTACTCCAACAGTTCGCTTAGGGATTGAACTTGTACGATACCTGGATGCTGTGACTTAAGCTCAGCACCTTCCGTGTTCAACCACACCGCTTGCAAACCCGCTTCAAGTGCTGGGTAAATGTCTTTCTCTAGAGTGTCGCCTACCATGGTGATCTCTTGTGGTGAAACACCGAGCTTAGAAATAATGGCAGGATAGAACCCCGACTCGAACTTAGAAAAACCAATGCTCGCCTTACAAAAGTAACCCAAGATATATTGAGACAGGCCAACACGCTCAAAGGCTCGAATGATGTCGTCTTTACTGGAATCACCAGCATTGGTGGCAACATAAACTTGGTGATTTTTGGAGAGTTCAGCCAGTAATGCACGAGCACCACTTACTTCTTGTACGGTTTCCCAGTCACACATCTTCCCTTGTGCGTCTGGGAAATCGACCATCAGCGTATTGCCCCAGTCGAATAAGACTATTTCTGTTAATTCGATTAGCTTTGTCATCTTGCCTCCTGCATACGATGAATTATCTAATGTTTAAGCGAGCCTATAAAAACTTCTCGGACGGTTAGGCTCATTATGGACAACCTTGTTACTGTTTATGGAGCACGATCTTCTAAACACAAAATACCCTTTATTGATAAACCACTTTGAAACGCTCCAACATAAGTAACATGTCTTCACTTGGTGAGATCTTGAGCTCTTCACATTCACGAGAGAAGAAGTTCCAGTGAGCTTCTTTCCACCATTCGAGTGTTTTGTCACCCTCGCCTTCGACAGCAGCAAACTCCGCCGTCACTTCGTTATATTTGCACTGTGAGACTGAAGTGATCTCTACAATGCAAACTGGCTTGCCATCCCAGTCAGTGACGACTTGCAAGTGACCAACTACTGGTCTCGTCTCGCCTTCATGGCTGTACCAATATTCAAGGCTGCAAGACGCTTGTTTTTCACCCTTGAGAATTAACTGGGCGCAGAGGTTGGCGTTGTATTCATCAGCACAGTAATAGTCGGCACTAAAAGAGGTGTATTGCGAAGCAACGTCTGCTGGTAATGTGTTGAGGTAGCTATCAAGATAAGCTTTGCTTCTTTCTTCCATGATCTTTCCAAATTCAATATCAGGTTGAGCCGATAAACACTTATAGATTAAGCATCTGGCTGCATTGGGAGTAACCTATCAAGTCAGGTTATAGCTGTAAACCGAGTGAATATCAAAATGTGGGCTGAGAAAGAAGAATATAGGTAGGATTTCGAGGCCAGTACAAGGAGATCCAAAAAGTGAAAGAAGAGCCAAAAGCACCTTTAGTCGGTGCTTTTGGCTCTTAGTATCTCGTTACTAATAGCTCGTAACTGACGGGGTATTAACGGTTCAAGAAGTCGACCGCTTTGTCTGGGAAGTCGGTAAACACACCATCAACTTTGACTTGGTTGTAGAAGACATCCAACATGCCATCAAAGTTATCAGCATAAGCTGGGATTCTTCCTGGGTCAGCACGGAACGTGTACGGGTGAACATCTAAGCCCGCGTCTTTTGCTGACTTCATTAACGGTTTAATAATGATGTTATCTTTGGTCGATGCATCGTCCACCAACATTGGCTTCCAAAGGCCTATTCCTTCCGCATAAGACGCCACTTTTTCCATGCCACCAGCTTCAAACATCCAGTCGTAACTGTACGGCGTTGCTTTGTCACCTTGGTAGGTCATGGTTTCATTCCAATCTGTATAGGCCATCAACTGAACGAGCTTAAGATCCATTTCCATCACTGGCATGAGCTCATCGTTAATGCGTTGAAGTTCATTGGCGTCAAAACACTGCAAATACACTTTGTCGTCTTTTGATAGGTAACCATATTGATGCAAGGTCGCAAGTACCGCTTTGGAGATGTCTTTGCCTTCGTGACGATGGAACCAAGGTGCTTTAATTTCAGGATAGATGCCGACGTCATAACCTAAGGTCTTATTTAGGCCTTGGATCAGCTCGATCTCTTCTGCAAAGGTAGCGACACGAAAATCAGACTGCCACATTGGGAAGCGCGTTGGGTACCCTGCCACTCTTTTACCTTGGTCATCGAGGTTAAAGCCTTCGGTCACTTTCAGGGATTTAATCTCAGCGAGCGTAAAATCAATCGCGTAGTAGCGGCCATCTGCGCGAGCGCGTGTTGGAAAGCGATCCGCGACATCGGTGACGCGGTCTAGATAATGATCATGCAAAACCACTAATTGATCGTCTTTGGTCATCACGACATCTTGTTCGATGTAGTCGGGTTTCATTGCGTAAGCGAGCGCTTTAGCGGGTAAAGTGTGTTCAGGTAAATAACCAGAAGCGCCGCGATGCGCAATCACTAAAGGATCGGCGAATGCATTTGCAGATAAGCTTAGTGCTAATAAGGTCAGAGACAGTGACGTTGTTTTCATTATTGTTTCCCTTGATAAAACAGAAGCAGGATATACCTGCCTCTGTTGTTATTTATAGATGTGATTCAGTAAATACACTACTGAGCTAGCGCTTCTCTCTCTCGTTCGAGATCTTTTTGTTTATGGTGCGCACGCTCACCTAAGAAGGCGTAAAGCAGACAGATGATTGAAGCCACACAAGCGCCGACCAAAATAATGAAGCCGCCATCCCAGCCGTAATGGTCAACCATAAAGCCGAGTATTGCGTTCGCAGCAACCGCGCCACCTAAGTAACCAAACAAACCCGTTAGACCAGCCGCTGTACCCGCTGCTTTCTTAGGCGCAAGTTCCAGTGCATACAAACCGATCAGCATTACAGGACCATAGATAAGGAAACCAATCGCAACCAGTGCCAGCATATCAACCGTTGGGTTACCTGCTGGATTCAGCCAATATACCAACACAGCGACTGTCACTAGAACCATGAACAAGATACCTGCAGGTGCACGTCGGCCTTTGAATAACTTATCTGAAATCCAACCACACAATAAGGTGCCAGGGATACCTGCCCACTCATACAAGAAGTAAGCCCAAGATGATTTATCTACAGAGAAGTCTTTTGCTTCTTTTAAGTAAACTGGAGCCCAATCGAGTACGCCATAGCGGATAAGGTAAACAAACGCATTGGCAATAGCGATTGACCACAACAGTTTGTTAGAGAAAACGTACTTAAAGAAGATCTCTTTCGCCGTCATTTCTTTCTCATGAGACGTATCGTAGTCGTCTGGGTAATCGTCTTTATGTTCTTCAATCGGTGGTAAGCCGCAAGATTGAGGTGTATCTCTTACAGTAAACCAAACAAAGACAGCAACGAGAGTGGCAAAAAATGCAGGAACATAAAAAGCGGTTCGCCAATCGTCGTTAAAAGCCCACAGCCCCAACAAGAACATTGGGCCAATCAAACCGCCACCCACGTTGTGAGCAACGTTCCATACTGACACTATCTCACCACGTTCTTTTCGTGACCACCAGTGGACCATGGTTCGTCCACAAGCTGGCCAACCCATACCTTGGAACCAACCATTCAAGAACAGCAGGATAAACATCGCAGTGATGCTGCCTGTTGCCCAAGGCATAAAGCCAAAGCAGAACATCACCAGTGCCGACATTAACAAGCCACCGCTGAGGAAGTAACGAGGGTTAGAACGGTCAGAAACACTGCCCATTAAGAACTTAGATAAGCCGTAAGCGATAGATACCGCCGCTAATGCAACCCCTAGTTCTCCACGGCTAAAACCTTGTTCAATGAGATAAGGCATCGCCAAACTAAAGTTTTTACGGACTAAGTAGTACCCCGCATAGCCAACGAAGATGCCAAGAAACAGCTGCCATCGTAGTCGTGTGTAGGTGCTATCGATCTTATCTGATGACAAGCGATCGATATGCGCCATAGGTTTGAATATTCCAAACATAGGAACCTCATAATTATTGGGCGAAGGAAGAATTTAAATGCTCGAACGAAAAAAATTTAGCGCTCATTCGAAATCAAGGGAATTGTATGTGCTTCAGGATTAATTTCTGTGATAGAGGTAGTTATTAACAAAAAATAACTTTAAATACAGCATATTAGTTTCATTTAATTAGACTGCGCTTCATATTTTTGTTTGTATCTGTTTAATTAAACATCAGAACTTTCGAGTACGAATAAATCCAAAAAGAGCGAGCGAACATAAATCAACCAACAACAACTTTGTTATTACTGCGAATGCATAGTGAATAACAACAATTTTGGTTGAATCTGTGGAGTTATGAAGGTGGTTTGGGCTATTGGTTAAAGAAGTTCGCTAAAATCAATGCAAACAAAAAGGGTCTAGATTTCTCTAGACCCTTTTAGGTAATAACGCTTGGTGGCTTGATGTTGGCTAATTAAGCAAACATTAGCTAATTACTCGAAGTATTAGCTAGCCACACGACGTGATTATGCGTCGATGTATTAGCTAGCCACACGACATGATTATGCGTCGATGTAAAAAGCTTCTACAGTGCCTTTTAGAGTAATAAGCATTGGCTGACCAAAACGATCTAGCGCTTTTGGAGAAGGGATCTTAACCCAACCTTCGCTGATGCAGTATTCTTCAACATCAGTACGCTCTTTACCATTTAGACGAATGCCGATTGGGTATTCGAAACACTCAGCAACGTGGTGTGGGCTGCGTGGGTTGCCTGCAAGATGATCTGGTAAAGCTGGTCTTGAATTAGTATCGCTCATGTTCATTACCTGTATGTACGTAAATAAAAAAAGTGCGTCATTCTAGTCAATATAGGCTTTGTGCTCAACAACTGCTGCAATAAATCGTCTTGATCGTTTTAATCAACAACTAGTTGTTTGATTTAAAGGCGATATCGGCATGAGTTTCAACGAAAATTTAACAGGTTTATGCATTATGGATGAAAGGGAGAAATTCATTACTCGAACGGCAGATAAACTAATATCAGGCTTTTATTCCGAGCTTATCGATTAAGCTCAATACTCATCACTTTATGGTTCGGTTCTGATTCCATATTTACGATTGACCAACCTAGCCCTTGGTAGAGACCCATGATATTGGTGTACGCGTAGAGTTGAGTTTGCACTGCAGAAGAAACCTGTCTGACACCACGATTAATCAGTTCACTGGCAATGCCTTGACCGCGCCATTGAGGGTCGACAAACACAGCGTTGATCCACACTACATCACGAACTTGGTGAGGTTCTTGAAAATAGGAATACGCCAAGCCACCAATGACCACATTATCGCGAAGTACTGTTATTACTGGAGGGAGTTGTACGTTTTCTTTATATGTATCTTTAAACTTGAAATCAGACCATTCACTTTGAAATAAGCCCTCTAACTCATGCCAATAAGGTGAGTTTTCATCGCAATTTCTAAAGATTACTTTCTGCATTTTTCCGTCCTTTTAAAGAGAGTAATTCGGCTATCCTAGCCTTGTTTAATCTAAGTGTAGGTAAAGCTACTCTTCTTCGTCGTAATCGTCTGCTGGGTCTTGATTAATTTCTTCGCCGCATCCTAGGCATTCACCTTGCAGATCCGTAGGCATCACAATAATCAAACCACAATGAGGGCAAAGATCGCCTTGTTGAAACATCCTGTATTCCTTCTACTTAATGGCTATTGCTTAGGATATTTTTGCTTACTCGCTTCTAGCCAGTCGTGAATCACTTGGCGAGCGGATTCCGACGGAGGTGCATTTCGTTTTCCGCAGATTTGGTCTATTTCAAAAGGAAATGCTTTGCTCGGGACGCGGCGTAAACCTATGGTTAAACGCTGAGGCTTGAGCATGCGGAACACCACATAACGATCGCTCATGATTCGGTTGTGATACACGCCAATACAGTGCTTCTGCTCGATGCCTTCGTGTTCAAGGTCGTAATAATCCGTGAGCGGATGAATGTTGTCATTGCCAAGTAAAGGAACGGGATAAGGGATGTCTTTATCCATTGGGCAGTTACCCTCCAAGCGTCGTAATTGGCGTTGCTCCGTCCAGCGGTCATGGAGTTGCTCAAACATCGCAAAAGAGTTCTGACTGGTAATCGCGCGCAGTGGATCATCCATCTCCAAATCTTGCCCTAACAATATCGCATCTTGGAACATCGCCATCTTCGACGGTGCATTAAGTCTACCCTCTTCCACCATTGCAATCCCTAATCGGCTGCCAGTTAGAAATGGATGAACTTGGTCCAAACGCAGGGCTGTGTATCCAACTTTTGAGTAATGCTTAAACTTAAGGACTCGTCTTTGCAGCGGTTCGAGAATACGAACAATGTGGTCGAGTTCATCACCAACATTGTAATGAAGCTCTAGCTTGTCGATGAATTTGAGTGTCGCCTTGCTGCCGTCTAAGCCCAACTTGGTAAGGATCTTCTTCTGCCCTAAGCGACTTAGTGCCAGTGCTTTCTTGTTGTCGACACTGTATTTCATGCAGATCAAAGCCAAAATAACAGGCCTTAATTCAAGCAATTGCGCGGCTTCATAAGTATTCGCAGCAAGCCACAACATCTGGTATTGGTATTCTGGAAAGTCGTCGGTGATTTCACGATAACGCGCAGGTAATGAATTTAGCCAACGACCATTCACGTCAAACTGTTCAACAAGGTTGAGGCTCAGCCCAATGCCTCCATCAAGCGGTCGTCTACCATCTTCAAACACATGAAAGCCGACGAGCTTTTGAGACCAGTCTCGGATCTCAATATCGTAGTCGAAACCTAATGTTCGAGTGGGAATGGTTAGTAGTGCTGTCATTGATGCCTCTTCGTTATTGGCGCATTGAACTATCAAGCCTATCTAACAGCATAAGCTAGCGCTTCAACCACTATATCAACCTTTTGTAAATTTCTTACCAATCAAAGCGATATAAATACGATAGTGCTTAGAAGAACATTGAATGATGATTTTACGGAATATGAGATCTCTTCGATATCATTTGCGTCCACAGAAACTATGCTTGTTACATAACTCACAACAAGAGGCTTTAATTATGGATTACCGACATATTCTGGTCGCACTTGAACTGTCTGACGACACCAAGATTCTCATTGATAGAGCGACCTTCTTCGCTGATAAACTGGAGGCTGGCATTTCATTTGTTTATATCGATGGTACGCATGGAGAAATTTATCCAGAGCTCGTTGATATTCAGGGAAATGACGGTGATTTACCCATCAATGAAGATGCCGTTAAGCATTTGAAAGAGTTTGAAGCCTACGCCAAACACCCAATCAAGCACATTTTCGTGGGAACGGGTGATTTGAACGATAAGCTCAAAAATGCCATCGAAGCAAACGGCGTTGACCTATTGCTGTGCGGCCATCACCATGATTTTTGGCATAAGCTCATCTCCCATTCTAAACAGATCATCGATACTTCCCCTATCGATATTCTCGTTGTTCCTATGGAATAGAAGCTCCAGTTCGACACTCAAAAATAACCGGCTTTGCCAACCTCTATCGGTATTATTGGTTGGCTTGATATCCTCTTCAACACACTCATCCTGACCGAAATCTCCTATTTCCCACTTAGAGTAATCATTTGTGATCTTGTCAGCCTATCAACTCGTAAGCGTCTAATAATTAACAAATCACGTCATTTCGATTTGAATCAACGTACTGAAATGTACGACCCAGACCATGCCTTCATCAATCATTGGACAGGCGGTAACGCAGTCACAACAAGCCTCACAAACCAGGACGCATTATGAAATTTAAAACGGTACGACTTGTATTAGGTGACCAACTCAACATTGAGCATTCATGGTTTAGACAGGTTAACGATGACGTCATTTACATCATTGCTGAGCTAAAACAAGAAACAGATTATGTTGCCTCTCACGTTCAAAAAGTGGCCGCGTTTTTCTGTGCGATGGGTTACTTCGCTAACGAACTCAAAGAACAAGGTCATCAAGTACTACACCTTACTCTTGACGACACAACGCAATTTGAAAACCTAGACACACTTTTAAAGCACTATGTACACGAATTCGGCGCAGAGAAATTCGAATATCAAAGGCCAGATGAATATCGCCTCTTAGAGCAGATGAACAAGCTCAAGCTGACCAATGCGACCAAAGGTTGTTGTGATACAGAACACTTCCTCTTTCCATTCGAGGAGATAGAACAACAGTTTCCAAAAGACAAACACATCATGATGGAACACTTCTATCGCCGAATGAGAAAACGTTTCGACATTTTGCTAGAAGACGGAAAGCCCGTTGGCGGAAAATGGAATTACGACGCGAACAATCGAAATAAGCTCAAGAAACAAGACATCGAAAACCTACCTCAGCCGCTGATGTTTACCAATGATATAACCGACATTTTGCAACGTATCGAACGTCACCAAGTACAAACCATTGGTCAAGTCGGTAACCAGTTACTATGGCCGGTGAACCGCGCACAAAGCTTGTCTCTACTCGCTCATTTCTGCCAAGTCTGCTTGCCGTTATTTGGGCTGTTTCAAGATGCGATGACGACAGAGCACGACTCTAAATGGAGCTTGTATCATAGCCGTATATCGTTCTCGCTGAACAGTAAACTGCTGAGCCCTAAAGAAGTGATTGATGCAGCACTGTCGGCCTACCAAGCATCCTGTCTTCGAGACAGCTCACCAGATAAGCCAAGCATCGATATTGCACAGGTCGAAGGATTTGTACGCCAAATACTGGGGTGGCGAGAGTACATACGCGCCGTCTATTGGGCAAACATGCCTGCTTACGCCAACAAAAACCATTACTCAGCACATAATAACCTGCCCCATTACTTTTGGGACGGACAAACCAAGATGAACTGCATGAAGCATGCGATTGACCAGTCTCTTGAGTTTGCTTACGCGCACCACATCCAAAGGTTAATGATCACTGGCAACTTCTGTTTAATCACGGGTATAGACCCTGACCAAGTCGATAGTTGGTACCTCGGTATTTACGTCGACGCGATTGAGTGGGTTGAAATGCCAAATACGCGAGGTATGGCACTGTTTGCGGATGGCGGGATCGTAGGAACCAAACCATACTCTGCCAGCGGTTCCTATATCAACCGCATGAGTGACTACTGCAAAGGCTGTCACTACAAGATAAAAGAACGCAGCGGCGAGCAATCTTGCCCTTTCAATAGCTTGTATTGGCGCTTTATGGACCAGCACCGCGATGCGTTAAACCGCAACCCACGTATGGGCATGTTATATCGCTCTTGGGACAACATGGATGAGCAATCACAACAAGCGATTCTCGATACTGCTGAACAACGAATCACAAACTTGGAGAACTTATAATGGTGGAGCAACTCAGATTACACATATTGGTGGTCGGTGGGAGCGGCGGTATTGGTTTCGCTGTGGTTAAACACCTATTATCTGAGCTCTCTCGGTTTGATTTTCTTGATGTGCATGTAGACGCGACTTACCACTCTCAACAGCCGGAACTAGAAAACAATCGCTTGAGCTGGCACAAAGTCGACGCCACCGACGAAGCTGATATTAAGCGCTTGAGTTCTGAGTTTGAACAACTTGATTGGCTGATCAACTGCGTGGGTATGCTCCACACTCCAGATCTTGGACCGGAAAAGAACTTGTCGTCCATCGACCCTGAGTTTTTCCTCAAAAACATCTCTGTGAATACCCTGCCCAGCTTGTTATTAGCAAAACACTTCACGCCGATACTTAAAGCGAGCGACAATCCAAAGTTTGCTGTGGTATCCGCAAAGGTTGGCAGTATTTCAGACAACAGATTAGGCGGTTGGTATAGCTACCGCTCATCGAAAGCAGCCCTAAATATGTTCATCAAAACCATGTCGATCGAATGGCAACGCACCATTAAGAAAGGCACCGTGTTGGCTCTGCACCCGGGCACGACAGACACAGCTCTGTCGAAGCCTTTTCAGACCAATGTCCCTGAAGGTAAGTTGTTTGAGTCAAGCTATGTCGCCCATCAGTTGGTCGATATTATTCGCACTGCCACACCGGATAACAGTGGGCACTTCTACGCTTACGATGGTGAACAGTTAAATTGGTAGTTGATACGAGTGTCCGTCTTTCATTAGTGCTAAAAAAGAAAACCCAACAGAGTTGAAGCTCCATTGGGTTTTTATTTAGAAAGAACGCCTCTGTTTTAAAAGGCGTTTGGTTGATATCTAGCTAAAGATCAAAACTGATCATCACGATTATTCAGCCCAATTGAACTTAGTATCGTCAACACCTTCTTTCTCTTCTTTAGCTCGCTCGCGTCGATGTTGTTCTTCAATTCGCGCAGCGTCTATCTCTTGCATGATGGCTTCGATATCAGCCAAGTCGTCGGTTTCCGTAAACTCACCCGTCAGTTTGCTGTCTGGCTTCAAGTCGCCTTTCTCGTACAGCGCCCACATTTCCTTGGCATACTCGGTTTTTGCCAGTTCAGGAGCAAACTGAGCGTAATAGTCACGGATGTTATTGATGTCACGAGCCAGCATCCACTCAGCGTTGTTGTTAGCCGAAGCGTCAACCGCTTGTGGTAGGTCGATAATTACTGGACCGTACTCATCCACCAATACGTTGAACTCAGACAAGTCACCATGGATCAAACCAACACACAGCATTTTAACTACGTAAGTCATCATCACGGCGTGGTCTTCGATCGCTTGCTCTGCTGACATCACCACATCGTTCAAGCGTGGTGCAACGTAACCCTCATCGTCAGTGACCAGCTCCATAAGCAGTACGCCATCAAAGCAACCATAAGGGACAGGCACACGAACACCCGCTTCTGCCAGTTTATATAAGGCATCCACTTCAGCACTTTGCCAAACCTTTTCTTGTTGTTCACGACCAAAGCCAGAGCCTTTTTCCATCGCTCGAGCGCGGCGGCTATTTCGGACTTTTCGGCCTTCACGATACGCCGTTGCTTTTTTAAAGCTGCGCTGGCTTATTTCCTTATATACCTTGGCACAACGGATCGTATCGCCGCAGCGCACAATGTACACCGATGCTTCTTTGCCACTCATTAATTGGCTTGTCACCTCGTCGACTAAACCATCGTCAACTAAGGGCTGTATTCTTTTAGGTATCTTCATGCCGCCTTTATACATTAGTTGTCTTACAGATAGAAATCTTAACTTAAGAAATGAATGACGAAACTATTAACGTGTTCTAAAAACGAACAGAAATTACGCCAAAGTTGGCTTATGACGACGACAACGTTCAGAACAGTAGATCACGTCATCCCAACAGCGCTGCCATTTTTTACGCCATGCGAAAGGCTTTTGGCAAACAGGACATATCTTAGTCGGTAAATGGGGTTTCTTGTGCATGGCCGTTCCCTTCTTGAAGCATCCACTTCCTGCGTTTACTAGAGATTCCCTATTACGCTCGTACCTCGCTTTAGAGAATGACGAAGGCAATACGAACAAAGCCTAGTTCTCTATGACGTTCGTTCCTGACTTTAAGGAGTGACTGCGTAGTGATTTGTGACTACTCCCGACTCCGTCATCCTCGAGAAGGAGGAACGACTGAGTCGGGGATCTGCTTCATCTAGCTCTGTTTCTATTTCTGCGCAGATAAATTTAGCAAGAACCAAAGTAACAACCTAAGCGACAACCTTGTACTGCTTCTCCATCTCACTCACACCTAAGCCAGAGTGTTTTGTCACTTTAAGCTGAACGGGCACTCGCTCTTTCAGTGCTTCAACGTGGCTAATGACACCGATCATCTTGCCTGATGCATTCAAGTTATCTAACGCGTTAAGGGCAATGTCCAATGTGTCACTATCCAACGTGCCGAAACCTTCATCTAAGAACAGAGAATCAATACTGGTTTTGTAGCTCACAAGATCAGATAGCGCTAATGCCAACGCCAAGCTCACCAAGAAGCTTTCGCCACCTGATAAAGTCTTTGTATCACGCATCACATCGCCCTGCCATGTGTCGAGCACTTGCAGTTCTAAACCATCGTCGGCTTTACGTTTAAGCTCGTAACGACCATGCAAACGTTGTAGCTGCTTGTTCGCAAGGTACACCAAGTTTTCCAATGTTAAACCTTGGGCAAACTTACGGAACTTGTCGCCGTTCTTAGAGCCAATAAGTGAGTTCAAACGAGAGATATCATCAAACTCGACTTGTTGCTCATCAATTTGCTTAAACAGATCTTGCTGATTACTGCGGTTCTGGCTATCCGTTTCAAGATTGGCAGAAATTGCACCGATCTTGGTCGCATGGCTTTGCTGTGCGTTTTGACACTCAGTAGTCGCTTCTTCAACTTGCTGTTGGTCTTGCTCTTGCCATGCTTTCGCATTTTCGTGATTTAGTAGATCCACTTGTGTCGCTTTGGCGGCGTTCAACCTAGCTTGCGCACTGACAATCGCTTCGTCTAAAGACTTCTTCAGGCTTTGAAGTTGAGTTCTAACCTCTTCATCTAACAACGCTGCTTCAAAATTAGCCTCATCTTCGAACGGGCTAGTTTTCAGCGCTTCTAACCAAGCATTCGACGCTTGTGTGTAGCTCGATTGCTTACTGACTAACTCGTCCGAGAAACCAGTGTGTTTGGTTTGCTCGGTTCGATGTTCAAGTTCGCTGCGGTTAAGCACTAACTGCGCGGCATCAAATGCATTTACTGCTTCAGTGACTCTTTGCTTCATCGCATTGCTGGTGGCTTGAATGTCTTTGTCACCAAACAACTCTGTTCTTTCAGCCGTTACACGAGTGAGTTCTGACACTAAAGACTCACTCTGTTGCGTCAGTGTCGCGAGCTCTTTCTCAACACTGCTTAGCTTGTCGTCTAACGTTTTCAATTCGGCATTTTGAGTAATCAGTTGCTTCTCAATATCGTCCTGTTGCTGTTTGGTTTGCTGCCATGTGCTTGATGCTTGCGATTTCGCAGTAAACCAATCATCGATATGCTCAAGTTCAGGTGCTTCGATAGAAGTTTGAACAATGCTCTCTTTCAAAGCGTTCCATTGCTGGCCTTTCGCTTGAGCTATTTGAGTCACTTGCTCGTTTGCGACTTGGTTTTGCTTATTCAAATCAGCTAAGCGTTGCTCAGCTAACTCTAAATTAGACTGCGCTTTATCAGCTTCGACACTCGCAGACAGGCGTTTTTTTTCAACTTCAGAAAAATGTGCTTTGGCATCAACTAACGCTTTGAGCTGCTGAATGGTGTAATTTAATTGCTGCTCACACTGCTCGGTGAAATAAACCACTGCCGCTTCATCACCTAAATCATCATTGGTTAGCAGCGCTAGTTCCGGATCTGCATCGTCGAAGCCAATTAAGCTCTGTTGAAGCTTGCCGACAACGCCTTGCCAATTCAGCTGAGCTTGTTGAATATCCGCTTGCGCACGTTGAATATCATCGTTCAACGCTGCAATCATAGGGGCAAGAGAATCTAACTGCTGACGATGCTCTTGGCCTTCTTTTTTGATAGCCGTTAGCTCTAGGTTTTCTCTATCTTTTTGAGCAACCAAATTTGCAATATCTTGAGACTGTTCAATCGCATGGTCTGTTGAACCACACAGTGGGCATTCAGACCCAGATTCTAGAGCTGCACGATATTTTGCTAATTCACCTTCTTGATCAATCAATCGCGTTAATCGCTCAAGCGAAGTCTCTTTCTCTTTATATCGCTCCACCAACACTTCACGCTCTTTCGAAAGCTTGTCGACCAACTGGGTGTTGGTTTGATGTGCCTGTGTTTTCACGTGCAGCTGTTGTTGGGCATTTAGAAAACCACGGTTGATCTCAAGTAATGAGTGCGTATTGCGGTTCCAAAACTCCAACAGATCTTTTTGCGAATTCAACACTTGCTCGCTGGTGTTGCCTTGCAATGCTTCCCACTGTTGCTTTGCACTACTCTCGAGAACAACCAATTCAGCTAAAGTTTTATCTTGCGTTGCTTTAGCATCTTGCGCGGATTTGATGATCGTTTGCTGTGCATCAACTGCAGACAAAGCTTGCTTCGCTGAATTCAACTGCTCTGAATGCTGGCGCTCTAGAGTACGAACTTGCTCGACCTTTGCTTGCCACTGACCTAGGTATTTTTCCAGATGTTGGTCAGCTTGATGCGTATTTAGGTACTCAGTGCTGAGTTTATCTTGTTGCTTCAGTGCATCTGTTTTTTGGACTAAAACAATCTGTTGATTACGCTGCTGCGTATGTTGCTCGTTAAGCGTATTCTCTGCACTAACGGCCGCAGTTTGCTTATCTTTGAGTACGGCAATTTGGTTATCGAGCGGACGGACAAGATCGATGATCTTATCTTGATCTTGTTGCTCACTTTTTACCTGTTCGACAATCACACCGCTTTGAGTCAGTTTAGTTTGCGCGTCTTGCATTTCTGCATCACGAACGGCAAGTAACTTGGTGCTGTTATCTAGGTGAGCTTGAGTAGTGTTCACCTCTTGTTCGCAACGCTTTAAATCTTTGTGTACTGGACGCAGCTTTTCAGCCGGCTCACTGTTTGCCAAGCGCTCTAGTGACGGTTGGTTACGGTCTAGTTCATCTTGAGCGGTTTTCAGATCGAGCTCACTGGCCGCAATAGTTTGCTCAGCTTTGGTCACGTCTTTCCACCAGCTAAGATGCACTTGCCACTCTTTTAATTGCTCGGCTAAACGCTTCTGCTCTACTTCTAGCGTTTCACGCTCTGCGGTCAGCTCTTTGATTTGCTCTTCAGACAGTAAGCTCACACCTTCAGCTTTTGCTTTAAGTTGATTAAGCGACTCTTCACTCGACTTAAAATGATCGTAGATACGCTCTGAAATCAGGCTATAAACTTCGGTTCCCGTCAGCTCTTCAAGTAGCTCTGCACGGTCGTTAGCATTGGCATTTAAGAACGCCGCAAACTCACCCTGAGACAACATGATGGATTTAGTGAAGCGTGAAAAATCGAGACCTGTTACCTGTTCTACCAACTTGGTTTTCTTAGTCAGCATGGTCTCTAAGACTTTGTCAGTATCCGCATCCGCAAATTCACACGTTGGCGTTTGTAATGCGCCATCGTGTTTTCCGCGCGCTCGCTTTTGGTGGAAGTTAGAGCGATACGTTTTGCCCTGCACTTCAAACTCCAGCTCAGCAAAACACTCACCCGTGCCACGCGTCATTAATTCGTTGTTGCCTTTAGCGATGCTTTTCAAACGCGGTGTGCGATGGAAAAGTGCCAAGCAAATCGCATCAAGAATGGTGGTTTTACCCGCCCCAGTTGGACCAGTAATTGCGAACAGACCGTTTTCTGCAAACGGCGATTGGGTAAAATCGAGCTTCCAGCGCCCTTTCAAAGAGTTCAGGTTTTCAAATTCTAGGCTTAAAATCTTCATACGATTACTCTTCTACTTTATTGGGCGCTTGAGCGCTTTCAGACACTTCGACCATCACTTGTTTGAACTTCACCGTCATGCGCTCTAAACGCGCTTTTTCAGAATCGGTTTCAAACTCTTCTAAGGCAATACGCTTCGTAAACACGTCCATCGGGCTCAGTTCAGATAAGGTCTCTGCCGACTCTTGCTCTAATGCTTGATTACGACGCTCTCTTGCTCGGCGCAGTTGAAGTACTTCCACATTCAATCCTTCGGTCAGTGCGCGCATACGTTCTTGTAGATCCGACAAGTAATCTTGCGCTTGCACTTCTATCGATAACCATACGCTTTGGTCGCTATCTAAACCTATGTATTGGTTAAGCTGAGATTCGATCTCGCTCAAGTCGCCTTTGATTTCAGCTAGAGGTTGGAATGTGGGAACAGGCAGTTGAGAAATGGTGCGCTCACCTTCAACAAACTCAACCACACACACTTGTTTTTGAGACTTAAGTTCATCAAAACTTAGTGGGATTGGAGAGCCTGAATAACGAATGTATTCACGCTTTGCCACCACTTGTGGGCGGTGGATATGACCAAGTGCAATATAGTCTGCGTCTGGGAAGCCATCAGCGGCAAAACCATCAAGGTTACCGACATAAATGTCACGCACCGAATCCGATTGTTGAACCCCCATCGCCGTTAAATGACCTGTGGCGATGATCGGTATGTGTTCGCTGTTTTCAAACGTCGCACGTTTTTTTACAGCGGCATCATAAACACTTTGGTAGTGCTGTTTGATTGCATCGCCGAGTTGTTTTTGGCGCTCAACGCCTGTGACACCCGCCTGACTGGTCAACACATCGCGAGGGCGAATAAAAGGAATGGCACAAACCAGCGCTTCTACATCGCCGTTCTTGCCTTTTAGTTCGACAACCTGAGTCGCATGATCTTCATTGGTATTAGGAATCACGTCTGCGCCCATGTATTTGAGCAGCTGTTGTGTCTCTTTTAGCACAGACACCGAATCGTGATTTCCACCTAACAACACCAGTTGACAGTCGATCTTGTTCGAGTCGACCACGAACTTGTTATACATCTCACGAGCGTAACTCGGCGGTGTGCTGGTATCGAAAATATCGCCAGCAACAATGATCGCGTCGATGTCGTGCTCTGTAACTTGCTCAAGTAACCATTGTAAGAACCGTTCATGTTCATTCTTACGGCTTTTATTGTAGAAGTTTTGGCCAAGGTGCCAATCGGACGTGTGAAGAATCTTCATTGCTGCTCACTGGAAGTCTGTAATACCTTTAATCTACCAAAATAGTCGAGATAATTCCCTTTTATAAGCTTGTGAAAACCAACTAATTTCAGGCTTTGGACCAACTCCGCCCATAGCGTGACCAATCGTTATTTTTGACATAAAAAAACCGCTCAACGTTAGAGCGGTTATAGGTGTCCATGACATTAGCTGTAAGTTATTTCACAGAGGTCATTAAAAATTGTATGAAGCACCCAGTGTTACTGTGCTAAATGCGACATCTTTGCTGCTTAGACGAACTTTATTGCCATTGATATAAGCGTAGTTTTCTATGTTCACAGCATCTGCTTGCGAGATCAGGCGAAGTGTTAAGTTCTCCACTGGGTTGTATTCCACACCAACACCAAAATGGAAACCAGCACCAGAATCGTCACCGTAAAAAGCACTGTTGCTAGAGTTCAAATCTACGTAGCTCAGACCTGCGGTTACAAACGGACGAATTGAATTATCAAATGTGTAACCTACGTTTGCTGCAACAGAAAGAGAAGTTGGTGAAAGCAGCTTAGTACCAAACTTTTCGTAGTCAGCGTAATCCGTGTAACCAAGTTCAATACCAACAATGCGGTTAAATTGGTAACCACCGTAAAGGCTGTACCCCATGCTTTCAGCATCTAAATTGCCGCCGCCATCAGTGTCTGAATCTTGATACACACCAAGGCCGGCGCCAATGTATGGACCGCCCTCGATACCAGCAGCAAATGTAGGAAGTGAAACTAAGCCAACTAGGCCCAATAGAAATGATGATTTAAGCATGAAAATACCCTTTTTTTGTCTGTCCTACAGCAACGTTGACCAACAGCCAATAGTTTCCGACACTATTCCGCCTGTTGCGTTACTGTTTAAAATAAATTAAATAACCAGCTCCTAATGAATAATAAAACACTGTTCATTTACGGAGCGAATGAGAAAGTACCACAAGATTTTTAGGTCATCAAACGAAAAATCATAGATATTTAGTTAAGTCTTATTTATGAGATAGATGTATTTCCTGAGAAGTAACGAGTACTAAAATACGTATAAACCTGATAGTAAATCTGAGCATTATCAATATTAAGTTCATTATAATCATGCCGTTACCGTACTAACTAAATTGTTACTCGTTCTCAAAAACAACCTGAATCTTCACGCCTAAACATAAAAGCCCATCCTACTCCTCTCTTTTTCCAATAAAAGATATAAAGAGAAGAATGAGTTTAATTTTGGGAGGGTATTTATTTAGAACAGCCTGCTATTAAAATATATTTCAATTTAATTCATATTATTAACGAGCTTCAGCGAGACTAGCCAAATAGTTATTCGTTAAATAAAAGCCGCTGAACTTCTCAATAAAGTCCGCAGGAACGGTTTTATCGGTCAAGCCAGATTCAATCAGCGCCACTTGCCACTTCTGTACTTTCGGGAAGCCTTCAAGCATATCAAAACCAGAGCCCTCTTTAATTACTGACGCTCGGTGCAACAGTGGTAGCCAAGCGATGTCGACGTTAGAGATGTAATCGCCTTTGAAGAAGTCGCTGTCACCCAGCTTGTTCTCGGCCTTTTGGAAGGATTTTTGAAGATTCGCTAAACGTGTCTCAAAGGTTTCTTTGTCTTTACTGCCCATCGTTCCACATTGCGGCATGTAATGTTTGCTTGCCTGATAAGACCAAGCGCGATCTAGTGCTTTTTGCTCTGCAGACACCTCTTCTATCGGCGAATATTTATCGTCTAAGTATTCAACAATTGCATCTGACTCAAACAGAACTGTGTCATTTTCTGTAATCAATACTGGCACTTGTCCGTTTGGCGAAATATCTAGGAACCATTGAGGTTTATTATTTAGCTCAATGTATTCAATTTCAAATGGGACATTTTTCATTACTAAAGCACCCATTACACGTTGAACAAATGGGCAGTTTTTAAAGCTAACAAGTTTAATCATGGTTGACTCCGAATTAGGTCATTAATTTGTATTTGTACCCCTAAGACGAACGCCAAAACCGAAAGACGAAAAATAATTCTATTTTTTTGGAAATAATTAAATGCGGAGATAATTAAAGGCAGTCACTTTAAGTCGTCACTTTCGGTAGGAACTTTAGATAATATGTTTGAATGCCTAATTACGAGCGGCTAAACGATCAAAGATATTGCAATAGACGCCATGATCATGCCTACGACAAATTCCAACACCTTCCACGCTCTCGGGTTCTTAAACATTGGAGCCAAGAAGCGTGCGCCATATCCAAGTGAAAAGAAGAACACAAACGACGCCGATACTGCACCAGCGCCAAACAACATTTGATTAGGTTGATATTGCGTTGAGATAGAACCCAGCAATACCACAGTATCCAAATACACATGCGGATTAAGCCAAGTAAACGCCAAACACATCGCAATCGCTTTGGTTAACGAGTCTTTGGTTTCAGCAGTGGCTTCTAAGGCGTGTGTTTCAGTAAATGCTGAACGGAAGCTTAAGAATGAGTAGACACCCAAAAAGATAGCGCCGCCATAACGAGCGAGCTGCTCAATTTGTGGGAACTGTTTAACGATTGCGCCAAAGCCTGTAACGCCGAAGCTAATTAGTAAGGCATCAGAAATGGCACATACAGCACAAACTGCCAATACGTGTTGATTCTTAAGCCCTTGCTTTAAAACAAACGCATTTTGAGAGCCAATCGCAAGAATCAGCGAAAGGCCAAGGGAGAAACCTGCAAAGTAAGTCGACATCTAAAGCTAGTCTCTTAACGCAACTCAATACTCATAAACTGGCTGTGCGGGTCTAACACATAATCAGCAAAGGGTTCACAGTATCCGAAGCCAAACTTTTCATACAGGTTACGCGCAGCCTTAAAGTAGTCTTCTGAGCCGGTCTCTAAACTGATTGTTTGATACTGGCGGGCGGTTGCTGTATCCAATACGTGCTGTAAAAGTTGGCTCGCAACACCTGACTTTCGAGCAAACTGTGAGGTTCTCATCGATTTGAGTTCAGCGTGTTGGGTATTTAGCTCTTTAATGGCAACACACCCAAGTAGTTGGCTGTCTTTCCAAGCACTGAAAAAAGTAATCTCTGGTGACTTGAGCCCATCTAGATCCAGTGCATGAACGCTTTCGGCTGGCGAAGTGGCGTACATATCAGCGAGGTGCTCTTCAAGTAATTCAATGACTTCCCCACCCGACAAGTCATCCACCTTAATTTCTATTGAAGCACTGCTTTCCAATGCTGTTCTATTTTCCATTGAACCCTGTGCATTTATTGCTGATGTCATTGTTTCAACTCTCCTTGTTTAGTTCGCTTATTTAGCTTGAGTGATTTGGTTTTTATCAACAGCCCACTTTCCTGAATTGTTTCCTTTTCAAGAACTCGGTTTGAATCAGTAAAATTACTGATTAATCATAAAATTATAAATGTCACACTGGGTTTACCTAGATACCATATTTTTCCTATCTCGTCTCGTGATAAAAGCGTTCCGCAAAGCCCGTATGGTCGCTGCATTGAGGGAGCAACACCTGTTTTAGTTAACGAATAAGTAGTCAGGGCAAAGTGAATAGCGATGACACGCGTACTGATGTTGTTGGCAGCTTAAACATCCCTTTAAACGGTCTCATTTAAAACGACCATAAGTTAGAAAATAAAACGCTTTCATTGATCGAATATTTGATTGCGATTTTCCAATTTCGGTATATGATGCGCCACCCTAATTTTTCAGCTTATGCTGCAGGCAAATATGTCCGCCAACGCACTCTATACCGACCTATCCGGTTACTATGATTTAATGTGTGTAGATATTGACTACCAAGCGCAAAGTAACTGCGTACGTAGACTCCATCAAATCTTTGGAAATGAAGGAAAAACACACCTCGACTTAGCTTGTGGCACTGGCCCACACGTTCGTCATTTTATTGATTTCGGTTACCAAAGCGGTGGCCTAGATCTTAACAAGCCGATGTTAGATATCGCAGAAGTTCGCTGCCCGGAAGCCAAGTTCTCAGTACAAAACATGAGTAACTTTGAGGTCACGGAACCACTCGATCTTATCACTTGCTTCCTGTATTCCATCCATTACAACGATGGCCTTGAGAAGCTTAAAGAGTGTATTGAAAGTGTGCATCGTGCGTTAAAGCCAGAAGGTATTTTCTGTTTTAACGTGGTTGATAAAGACAAGATCAGCAACGACCTGTTTGTTAGACACACAACAAACCAAGACAAAGACGATTTCACGTTCCGTTCTGGTTGGTATTACTCTGGTCAGGGTGATAAGCTTAGCATCGAAAAGACGACTGCTGGTGAAACTCAAGTGTGGAATGATGAACACCCAATGGTGGCATTCTCGTTTAAAGAGTTAATCGAGATATTGAAGCCCTACTTCGAGGTTAATATCTTCGAGCACGATTACGACAAGCTGATTCCTTGGGATACTCAGTCCGGTAATGCGCTGATCACATGTGTCAAAATCTAGATTAATAGATAAACGGCAAATTAAACCAAATCTATAGATCAAAAAAGAACCCACACTCGCCATTCTCCTTTTAGAGCATCAGCCAGTGTGGGTTCTTTTGTATCAAGCTATCAGTTACTGAACTCTAAATTAGAAGTCCGCTGTCATACCTACGTAGTAAGTACGTGGCTCTTCAACATAGCCCATGCTCTCTAGCTCTTGTGATACAGCTTCGTCAGTTAAGTTCGTGATACCTGCACGTAGTCGTACTGAAGCATTCACGTTGTAGATAGCACCTAGGTTCAGCGTTGTGTAAGCGTCTTGAGTTAGATCGCTTTCGATCTGACGTTCACCACGGTAACGCGCACTCACGAAGGTACTTAGATCGTAAGTTGGGCTCCAGTTCAGTTTAACTAAACCCGAATGCTTGTAACGCTCAAGTAATTCGTCACCAGTAGACTTATCTTCAGTGTCTAAGAATGTGTAATTACCAGACACACCCCATTCATCAGTAATTTGGAATTGGCCTGTAAGCTCAGCACCTTGAACTACAGCCTCTGATACGTTTGTATAAGTACGCTTACCATTCACATAGCCAGTTGAGCTTGAACTATCAGCGCAACCTTTACCCGATTCAAACACTCCGCCGTTCTCACAATAGGTTTCATCACGATCAATTAGGTCGTTGATTTCATTTCGGAATAAGGCACCTTCAACATTCCAACGAGGTTGGCTATAAATCGCAGCGATCTCATAGTTCAAGCTGGTTTCGGGCTTAAGATCTTCATTACCATGTAAATCACATACGCCTTTACAGCTATTAACTGTGTAGTCTGTCTGATTTTGAGTCAATGTTGGTGCTTTAAATGCTTTACCCACACCACCCTTGATGATCAGGTCATTCGTTGTTTGATGAACCAAGTACACACGTGGGCTGAACTCTTCACCGTACAGTTCATGCTTATCTAAACGACCACCAATGGTTGCCGTTAGTTGATCCGTCATTAACCATTGGTCTTGAACAAATAACGCACCTTGATAAGCTTCAGATGTACCATTGACTAAGTTTTCTTTGTTGGTTAATTCACTCAACTGGTAGTCCATACCAAACGTTACGGTGTGACTATCACCAAGATAAGTGGTCGCCGAAGCTTCAACAATTTGAGTCAGCTCTTCGATGTCACTGCTATAGTTAGTATCTGAGTCCGCAGCATCATTATCTGTCACATTTTCACGTGAATAACGTACTTGCGTGTCACCCCAGCTCCAAAAACCACTATGTGTGATCGCTTGGCTCTGACGTACAACACGTGTGTCAGACTCAATCACAGATGATACGTTTTCCGCAGATGACTCACGTTCGTCGTCACTGTAACCAAAATCGAAATCAATGGTTTGGTTGTCTGTTGCATTCCATGTCAGGCTCGCGAGTAAGCTTAATGTCTCTCTTTCTTCTAACGCAGTAATGTCTGAACGATCGTAACCAGAGCTATGCGTACCAGAATAGGGTTGCCAAGCATCACGGCTAGTTTGGTTAACAGATAGGCGAGCAAACAACTCGTCTTCAATCAACGCACCAGATGTCGTGAAGCCCATCGAATACTCTTCCCCTCCATCACCATCAAGTGGAGATGAAGTGTCCATGCTCAGTGTAGAGCTCCAATCGTTTTCTGGAGCCTTAGTGATGATGTTGATTGTACCGCCCATACCATCTGAACCGTAAAGTGCAGACATTGGGCCACGGATTATTTCAACACGTTCGATCGAATCAGCAGGAATCGTTGATAGGTCAAAGTCGTTACCACGGATGATGGCACTTGCAGAGCTTAAACGACGACCGTTCACCATGATAAGAGTGTAATCTGAATCCATACCACGAATAGAGATCATCTGACGGCCAGCACGTGTGCTATCAAAATCAGACTCAACACTCGTTGATTCGGCAACGATGTCTGCCAAGGTAATACCAGGGCTGTCTTCAATGTCTTGCGCGGTGATAACCGACATTGAAGCTGGCGCTTGTTTTAGTGCCATCTCGGTACGAGTTGCCGTAACAACCATTTGCTCATCTGTTGCTTGCGCTTCTTCTTGCGCCAACACGTTAGCTGAAAGTGAGGTACAAATAACAGCGACTGCGATCGAAAGGGGTTTACGAACCAAAAGAGGTTTGCGAATCAAAAGAGATCTCTCAGACATGATATTCATTCTTATATGTGATTGGTAATGATAATGGTTTGCATTAAACAACCAACTACCACTCTTATCAACGAAAGTTTCATACCAAAAATCGATTCTCGTTATTCACCATTCAAATAATGAAAGAGATCTATATCCAACTCGATAGGTATTCGTAATTTTCATTCACCCTGCAGATGGATTATGTATAAAGCTCTTTGAATATATTGCGAACCCAGCGACACATCGGGTCGTTATGAAAGCGCTTATGCCAGTATAAGTAGACGTCTTCTGATGGGTGGCGCAACGCTTTAGGCACGCGTTTACAAACAAGATCTCTTTGCGTAGCGGCTTGTTGAGCAAAAGGTGTCGGTAAATGAAAGATGATGTCGGTTGCTTCTGCCATATCCGGCGCGACGTTAAAATTGGAAAGCTGAATTGGAATGGACAGCTGGCGCTGCTTATCAATCAAGCCAAGATCTTTAAATCGACTTTCGATCGAGAGCTTCTTATCCCCTTGCAGTGAGATTTGACCAAGTTGGCTATTCAACAAGTCATCAACCGTGATCTCTTTGTCCGCCAAAGGATGTTTTTTACTCATCAGCAAACGGTAATCGCGGCTAATCACGAACATTCGATACAAATTTTGCTCTGAACTTAACGGCTCGTGGGTCGACAACACAAAGTGCGCATCACCGGATAACAGAGGCTCAAAGTGTCGTTTAGGAATCGAGTCGATATCAACAGTCATGTTTGGCGCTTGTTGACGTATCTCCGCAACTACCTTGGGCAGCAAGTGCGCGACATTAGGCACTAAACCAAAGAAGCGAACCGTACTGTCACTGCTTTGCGGTTCGAATACATCGCCATGTACCAGCTTTTCTAAACGTGTCAGTACCGAATTGAGATCTTGCTTAATGGCTTCTGCTTTTGGCGTTAACTCATAGCCATAAGCCGCTCGCACCAACAAATCATCGTTAAATACAGTGCGCAGTTTTTGCAGCGAACGACTCACCGTAGGTTGGCTCATATCCAACGCTAAGGCTGTGTTTGAGACGTGCTTTTCTTCGAGAAGATGTTTGAGGATGACTAAGAGATTGAGGTCGACTTGAGCAAGATTCATTATGCAAATATTAACAATATATAAAATTCAATGTGCGCATAGTGCTATTTCTTAACATGTAATACAATTGATAATCACTCCTATTTTGATCTAGAGCAATATGCAGAGCAGAGTTTAAGGTTAAGTGGGTTTTAAAGCTCTAAGTCAGAACTGTTTAAACATAAAAAAGAGAGGTACAATGGCCTCTCTTTGATCGTCTACTTTATATTGCTAGCGTTGAGCTATCAGACTACAGCTTTGTCCAAGCATCTTGCCAGTATTGGCTATCTGCTGGAGCGTAAGACGCGCTTGCACACCATGCCGTGTATGGCCAAGGCTTACATTCGTACAAGCCATTATCGCTGCCGACCACAATGTCACCCGCTGCGTAGTTGGTGCCCGCTTCATATGGAGGATAATCACCTGGAGGAGGTGTTGTACCACCACCGTCTTTAACAGCGAACGAATCGTTTACCATCACCATTTCACCGTCAGATGCTTTACCGACCACTTCAAGTCCATATTGCCCTTCCGCTACATCGTATAAGTCGATGGTAATGGCGCGGCTGTCCGTTACGTTAACCTTAGTTTGCTCAACCACAGTACCTGCACTGTTGATCACCGTAGCGGTAACATCTAACGCTTCATTTGATGTCAGTGTTAGATCTAAACGAACATTGCCGTTATCTGGCGCATATTCTGATTGAAGCCCTGAAACAGCAAGCTCTAAGTCATCGCCCGGATCTGGGTTACCACCACAAGAAGAATCTGAAACTTTTCTCCAAACGCCCCACTCACCTGTCGTTCCAGGTTCTTCGCCGCGAGTGTACCACCCTGCTCCCCACGTTGAACCGTCATGAGATACTTGGTCACCTTCAACATAAACGGTGTCGGCATCCCATGCAGCAGCACAGTTAGAACCATCAGTTACAGATACCTTACGGTCAGCGGTTACAGTTTGGTTCGCGCTGTCTGTTACGCTATACACAAGTGTGTAGTTGCCGATTTCATTTACATCGACACTGCCAGTGTGTGTGATGGTGCTTGTCAGGTCGCCATCTTCTGCATCATTCGCCGTCACGCCTGCCATTGCATCAAACGCAGTTCCCAACACAACAGTCGTGTCAGACACACCATTAAATACTGGCTTCTGGCTGTAAACCTCTACCGTTCTCGCTTTAGTGGCTTCGTTGTTATCGCTGTCTTTCACTCGGTAAGTCAAAACGTAAGTGCCAATAACACTGGTTTCAACGTAACCTTCAACATCGATTGATGACGTTAGATCGCCGTCTTCTTTGTCTGTTGCCGTCACGCCATCCATAGGATCAAACGTTGTGCCGTGAAGAACACGCGTATTTTCGACACCTTTAAGAACGGGCTCGCCCTCGACTGGTGGTGGCGTTACCTGACCGTGTACAAACGGGCCGTAGTCTTTAATGAACTGCTCGTTGTATTGTTGGCCGTTTTTGTTGGTGCCCATGTCCCAGTTAATAGACCAAGTCATTACACCACGTAGCGGTTGACCTTGCGCCGTTAGGCTATCAAATGCGTCGTATAAATCTTGTGGCTCTTGTACAAAACCGGTTGCTGCAGCATCGATGCTTGAAGGAATACCAAACACCAGCTTGTCATGTGGGATCTTGTGGAAACCACGCGTTCCGTTGATAAGAGAATCAGAAATGTAGTAGATGAACTCTTCTTTTAACGCATCGTTGTTTTGAGCAATCCAACCCACGCCTTCAACCCAGATACCATCGCCACCTTGGTTGTAGAATTGTGGGTTAATCCAGTCGTAATAGCCTTCTAGATTATCGATATAAGGAACGTACTTACCGCCTGTCGTGAGATACGGGAACTCAGGCGCCATAGTAATAAGGAAGTTTTTACCTTCAGCACGGTAGTGGTCTTTTACCAACTTAAGAGCATCAGGAATCACGGTTTGATTGTTTGCTGCGGTTACGGCTGCTTGTTCAAGGTCGATATCTAGGCCATCGAAACCGTAACGCTCAGTTAGACGGATAATCTCATCAGCAAAGGCTCTTTCATCACCGGTTTCTAGCTCTACGTGTGCATCCGCACCACCTAAAGCCAACAGCACAGAGCGACCTTGCTTGTTGAGTTCCGAGATTTGGTCAATAAATTGTTCTTCTGAAAGCCCAATGGTTGGGTCCAGTTTAAAAGTTGGGATTCGACCATCAGCCACATCGTAGACCTTCATGAATGACACATTCACGATGTTGTACATTGGGTTCACTTCATCCAGCGTCACACATGGCGCATTACCACCTTGGTAGCCGCCACCGTCACACCAGTTATGCCAATAGCCAACCACCACGCCAGAGTCTGGATTCGTCATATCTGAACCATTCGCATAAACAGCGCCAGACATTGCCGCCATGCCGAGCGATACTGCTAATTGTAGAGCTTTACGTTTCAACATTAGTCCCACTTCCTTACTTAACAGCTGTGCCAATCACAACCGAACCAATTCATTGTAATCATGAATATTTATAGAAAAGTAATGGAATTTTTAGGAAAAGATGACCTTTGATTTAACTTGTGATTTTAAGTCACAGATTGAATATCAGAATCAATATGACTTTGACTTTTCATTCAAATTGAAATGCTAAAAACTGTTATTTTCGGTCAAATACATTGACCATGAAAATACTTAATCAATCTTAATTCACTAAGATAATTAACCAAAAATATAAAAAATCACCGATAGGAAAAAATAAACTTTAAATCGGCAAAAATCACCCCAAATACGCCGTAATTACTGACCTAAGACCAGATACCATTGCGAGTGATATCACTAAAACAGCCTGGATATAGCCATCATACATGTGCTAGCAATACACACGTATAACGGAATATAGGAGCAAGAATTTGTAGGATTTTGAATGTATACGTCGGGAGTTTTTCAGTTAACCGTCAGTGCCAGATGAATAATATGCATCCAATAGTGAAATAAAATTCACCTTATCAAGTTCATTAAGTTGATTAATTCCAGCCGCTGCTTTTCTTCCTCCGCCAGTCGCAAAACTTGAGCAAATTTCGTCTGCACCCGTTCTATTTGATAATGGCGCACGTAAGCTCACCGTGTAAGACTCGCCGTCTTGGTTTTTCGTTAATACTGCTAGCGCTCGGTTTGGATCTTGATTAACGATTTCATTACCAAATACGCCACTGATGCGCCTTGCCCAAGTCTCGCCTGGTAGTTCAAACACACGTGCGACTTCACTTTCATAAACAGGAGCAAGGTTTGATAACTGCTGGCAATCATTTTGATAAGCAGCTCGCAGTCGATAAAACACAGAGTCTTTATCATCCAAAAGATCAAACGGATTCGGGTATTGATAAAGGGTTTTGTAGAGCTCAGCTGGCGTGAAATGCAAATCACTCAGTGACGAACCGTAACCGTTGTAGTTAACCAAGGTACCTAGCTCTTCTAGAAACTCTTTTTGAGATTGAGCGAATCCATTTTCATCCGCTAGCCGCGCCGCCACCGTTTTTAGATTGTCGCCAAAGGCAGCTGCGATTGCCCAAGCCACATGCGCACCATTCAGCTTCTGGTTAATCAGCAAGCTCGTGCAGCTCTCTGGCGCGGTATCAATCAGAGTATCTAAATGACTAGAAGTTGGGACATCCCCTGTTCGGTGGTGATCGCAATAAAATACATTGATGTTTGCGTCTAGCAGTGAGTGCAGTGCAGGCAGGTTTTTCTCCATCGATACATCTAAAACGGTAACGGAAGAAACATCACCTTGCTTACCCGGCTCCATAGTTTGAGTAACAACTTGAGAGACCAACTTAATATCACGCTTAACACCAGTAATGAGCACGCTCTCTCTTGGCTCACTTAATCGCAGCTGTAACAACGCGATTATGCCATCTGCGTCTCCGTTGAATACGTCGTAGTGCATGTTGTTCCTTTTACTCTCAATCAGATTAGGCTTGAAGTTTATATCTGTATTTTTACAAGCACCGTTGTTTATTATCAATATCAACTTGTTAGGTGATATAACTCTATTGAACATAGCGGTTATTCACGGCTTGTGCTATTGATCAAAAACTCAAGATTATACGAAATACGCTTAATCTCACTTCAAAACTATGAGCGCGTTCCTTGTATGGCTTTTGAAAGTTTAATATCGAAGTTGATAACCTTTTGTTCATGTACATAAAAGTGACCACAACGAACCGTTACGCTTTGATACAATTAGAGTTGGATTAGTTAGGTTTTTACTCGAATTGACATTTATAAGCGTTTAAAATGACTTTCGAGTTAGCGAAAACTTTCAATTCAAACCACAGATCCAAAGGTACACTGCATTTCCATGATCAACTTCGAACCCAAACGCCCTTATCAAACCCTCGGTCTTATCTTGAGAAAAGAACTATCTGATGGTCTTTACCCGATTGGAAGTCGTTTACCGCCCGAGCGAGATATTGCTGAGCGTCTATCCGTGAGCAGAGCTGTGGTTAGAGAAGCAATCATCATGCTGGAACTTGAGGGACTCGTTGAAGTAAAGAAAGGCTCGGGAGTGTACATCGTTAACTTACCGACTACATCAACAGTGGCACAAAATGAAGATGTAGGTCCTTTTGAAATGCTTCAAGCAAGACAGTTATTGGAAAGCAGTATTGCTGAGTTTGCTGCAACACAAGCAACCCCTGCTGATATCGAAAAAATGCGTGAAGCTCTAGAAATTGAGCGCCGCGAAATTGAAAACAATGTCCAAAATCCGGTTGGTGACAGAATGTTCCATCAGTGTATTGCCGAAGCGACACAGAATTCTGTGCTGGTCGATATTCTAAAGGAATCGTGGGAACGTCGTGAGTCTAGCCCTATGTGGAAGATACTGCATACACATATCGAGATCCAAGACTATAGGAAAGAGTGGCTAGATGATCATGCTGCTATTTTGCTAGCAATGAGACGCAAGAACCCAATCGAAGCCAAGCAAGCGATGTGGCAACATCTAGAACATGTGAAGATTAGGCTTTTAGAGCTTTCTGATTTTACCGACCCTAATTTTGATGGTTATCTGTTTAACTCCATTCCCGCTATCGCGACATCAAAAGACAATCTTTAGAAAATTGGTGACATAAAATACTTATGTCACCTGATTTTTACGGAGTGATCTCCTCACCAGTTTCTACATTGAGCTTAAAAGACTGGCCCGCATGGGCAAGTATCAAAGTATTTTCGTCAGTTAACACGTAATCTATTGGTTGTTTTAAGCAACTCATAACCACTTGATGTTGCTGCTGTTCTTCTATGAACCATTCTAGATGTTTAATATCTTTCTGAGCGTCAGATTCAACATTCCCTTTGAAACCATCACCGTCATCAATTTCACTTGTTAACTTAACTACACAAGAAGGATCACTCATCATTCCAAGATAATAAGTTTCTTGTTCATGGTACAAATCAACACTCCCCCCCTTAATAACAACTTCGAGCGGGGTATGGGCTCGCCATTGCATCGATTTGGGTTCAGATAGCCTAATGTTGTCGACAATAACGACCCCGTTATCTGCAACTTGTATTATTGTTCGCACAAACGACTCACAACTCTCATAAGCATTCGCGAGATCTAGAACGACACATTGAAACTCATTGCTATCAATTCGAGTGATTACTGTTGCTTGAGCTGTTGCGCAATCTATCTTCTGACCTTCAGTCGCGTTGGTAACGCTATCGTCTAAATTGACACCACCAAATAAGGGTAAATTATGCGCCTGCGTAGTTCGAGTCCATAAACTATGATGTTTGCTACCAAACCTATAGCCATAACTGCCACTCGGAGTAAGAACATTAACGCCATCATCGACTAGTGCAACATTCCCTTGATCAGCATGGCGATGAGAACTATTACCAAACTTACTTGCTCGGTAGTACACCGACATTTTACTATGGGCAGTTTTACCTAACCCTGCGTATGAATAGTAAATGTTGTTCGACGCAGGGCTCACACACAGAGCAGTCTCGTCAGAAACAAACGCCTCATTTGAAGTCATTAACGTATTAGAAACGGTTGAATGTTGACCCGATTTTTCAAATTGTAACTGCGGATACGTCGGTACTATATCTAATAAATGGAGCTTGTAAGTCTCAATATTGGACTCTAACTTCTTGGACTCTAATATCGACTTCGTACAACCATACCGTGGTGCATATATTCTGAGTGGATTTTGCGCAAAGAAACCAGGCCACTCTTTACCTTCTCTCTTGCACCAGAAGCCATCACCAAAGGGATGAATTCGATCGTTATTCGCCACAAAGTCCAAAGCAAACTTAACGTAATTCTTATAAAACGGGTGATTATAGAAAGAAAAGCCACTTAAACGCTCAACCGACAAGAAAAACGGATGGTGCCACTTGGTATAGGAAGAAGAATAAAAAGGCCCCTCAACCCAACTGCCATCTTTTCCGCCATAGAAAGGCAACACACCTCGGTAAATCATTAAGGCGTAATTAAGCCAACGTTCACAAGTTTTAAGTTCAAACTCTTTGTGTAACACAAGGGCAGCAACGCCTAAGTAAGCAGGCAAACGCGATGTATGTGAATGTCCCGGGTACTGTTTAAACTTATCTTGCTCTAAGCGCTCTTCCATTTGATAGGCATATCGAATTAAGAGCGGCCTGACGAATGAACACTCGTCGGTCGTCAGCAATGGAGACAACCAATGATAGGCAAGATACAAATTTCGCGTCATTGACAGGCCAATTTCATCTCCCCACGTACAAGGCCTTAACAGTGACGCCGGGCCTTCAGGGCTCCACTCGGATAAGCGCAATAAAATTTGGCATGCCTTATGTCCTGCCACCTCATCACCCCACACCTTATATAGTAATGTTAGTGCGATAAGATCGCGATCAATCCAACGTCTTACGTTAGCGATAGCTGTACGCTTCCCTTCTTCATTACCACGGCGATAATGATTAGAATATAAAATGTCATCTATATCAGTTAGTTCAACACTATTGCGTAACTTGTCTCTTGCACTTAATGAAGCATTGCTGACTGCGTCAATATCTTCATCGAGATACATCATAAACTGGTCTTTATTAGTACACAGTGAGAATAGTGACATAGCGTCCGGTGCCAAGTAGTTTTCTGACTCCGTCGTGATTTCAAAAACAATCCAATCAGATTTTGCTAGAGTATTGAGGCAAGTCACTCTCCAGCGATAGCTACCTTGAGGTAACTGAAATGTCGGTTGTAAAGGAGACTGCACCGATTTCCAATCCCATTTTTGCTCACCGTCTTTGTCTTCAAGTTCGATGTTATATGCAGAACCATAATCTCCTTGAGGCCAATTGAAACTTGGGGGATTGACTGAGGAAATTTCGTTACAAGGCGACAAAAAAATTTGGAAATCATGCGTTCTTTCTAGTTGTAGCATGTGTTACTCCTCTATTTCGACCAATGATATTGCCCTGTCTCTGCATCAATATGACCAATTTGCTTCGCTGGGGTCCCTGCAAAAATCGAATATGGGGGCACATCGGATGTCACTACCGAATTAGCACAAATCAATGAACATTTACCGATGCTCACTCCTGGAGTGACAACAACACCAGATGTCAACCAAACACCCTTTGCGATTGTGACCTTTCCGCTTTCCAAATCACTACGACCACTAAAGCTCTCTGAAGTCGGGTCAAATAAATGATTAGACGCAACGACAGAAACATGTGGCCCTACCAAAACGTCTTCACCAACCTCCACATCACCATTAATGTAGCTGTATAGGCCTATATAACTTCGTGTTCCGATTTGGTTTTCACCAATGCGAACGATAGCTCCTGGAGCAACTCGAACATTATTGTTGGTGAAGCCTAAGATTTGAGCTCTCGACTCGTCATCATGTTTATTATTACTTTGTGTTGTATATAGGGTGAATTTTCTAAATTCCTCATCCGAAAGTTCACCGCCAAATTTTTGTTGAACCGACATATCATCACCTATAAATAAAGGGAAGTAACAGTAACGACTTCCCTTATTGATTATCAATATTTTCACTGACACTAAATAAGCTAATCCGATAATATCCCTGGGTTAGCTTAATTTAAAAACCCAATATCGAATTGAAAACACATTAATTAAAATTAGACCGAGTCAATGCATACTCGACACCACGAATCTCAGCTAAGCCTTTTAAACGGCCTATGCAAGAATACCCTGGGTTTGTTTTTTTATTTAAGTCGTCAATAATTTGGTGACCATGATCAGGCCGCATTGGAATTAAATCACTTTGTCCATTATTAGTACGACGATTTTCTTCTTTAAGAAGTGCAAATATCACTTCATACATATCAACATCACCATTGAGATGAGCTGCTTCATGGAAGTTGCCGGGTTCTTCTTCGCGCTTTGTTGAACGCAGATGCGTGAAATAAATTCGATCACCAAAAGTTTCAATCATCTTCACAAGATCGTTATCGTCTCGCACGCCATAAGACCCGGTACACATAGTAATACCGTTCATTTTGCTCGGTACACGATGCGTCAAGAATTCGATATCTTCAATCGTAGATACCACTCGCGGTAAACCAAGAATTGGCCGTGGTGGATCATCAGGGTGAATGGCCAACTTCACGCCGTACTCTTCACACACTGGGGTAATTTCGTTTAGGAAGTAAACTAAATTTTCACGTAACTTATTGCCGTCAATGTGTTGGTACTGATCCAGTTGCTCTCTAAACTGCTGAAGAGTATAGCCTTCTTCCGCACCTGGTAGACCAGCGATGATATTCGATGTTAGCTGTGCAATTTTGTCATCAGGCATGTTAGAAAAACGAGTTCGAGCAAGTGCAATGTCTTCTTTTGAATACTCTTCATGTGCACCTTCTCGTTCTAGTATGCATAGCTCAAAAACAGCAAAGTCAATATGGTCAAACCTTAATGCTTTTGAGCCATCTGGGAGTACATACTCTAAATCTGTTCTCGTCCAATCAAGAACTGGCATAAAGTTATAGCAAACTGTATCAACTCCGCATTCAGATAAATTGATAATAGATTGCTTATAGTGCTCTATCCATTGAATGAAATTTCCAGTTTGAGTCTTGATCTCTTCATGAACAGGGATACTTTCGACAACTTCCCATGTAAGTGAATTTTCTTCTATTAACTTTTTACGTTTTAGTATTTCTTCTTTAGACCATATTTCACCATTCTTAATATGATGTAATGCCGTTACGATTCCTGTTGCCCCAGCCTGACGAATATCATTAAGCGTTACAATATCATTTGGACCATACCATCGCCAAGTTTGCTTCATAAGTTATTACCTATTATTAATTTTTTTGATGAAGCCTTATTAAGGCTTCATCTGATATTTTATTTAATTAGACAGTGTAAGCTTTTAGTTTTACATCATTTAACTTACCAGCTCGTAGTAATAGCCAAGATATAAACCCGACAATCGCTGCCATTAATACAAATAACATTCTTCCCCACATAGGGTTTGGTATCAGCGTTAATAGGAGAAGCGCTGCACTTGTCGCCAATAACACTCGACCAAGTAAAATGTACTGTTGTCTATCAGCTTCGAAGCTTTGAGGCGAATCTTCTACAATTACTGGAGTTTCTGCATTACTAAAGAACTCTGCGATTTCTTCAGCACGCTTACCTGTTGGCTCTTTATAGAAAAGTTGAGTCAGCAAGAAGAAACCACCTGTGATAATAATGTGCCCTGTTACGCCCATGGTTATCGATTTCATTTCAGCGAATTCACGACTAGACAATGGTTCAGATAAATTAAACAGGCTTTCGATCATTGGTGCATTTGTTGAAGCAATAACGGCTGAAACACAAGCGCCTACGGTAATGGTTGCCCAACATGACCAATCTGGAGTCTTCTTGATAAAGAAACAAAGCAGTGACGGAATAAGCACAGGGAACGCGACAAGCGTACTCACCATCATAAGTGCATCAAATAGACCAAAATCTTGCAGTTTGCTCATGAACAAGCCACAAACAATAATCAACAAGCCGAATACCACGGTAGAAACTTTACTTGCAAACAAGATCGATTTATCTGATTTGTCTTTTGCCATGTAAGGTTCATAAACGTTTTTAATGAATATGCCGGCATTTCTATTTAATGCAGAGTCCATTGACGACATGGTTGCAGCAAACATAGCTGACATCATCAAGCCAACCATCCCAACGGGCATCTCGTTACGAACGAAGACAAAATAAGTGGCATTAGAAATATCTTTGCCTAGAACATCGAGGCCCCATGTAGACATATCTGGGTAATTTCCGCTTACATACCAAGCAGGAAGGAACCAAATGAAAGGTCCAAACGCCATTAGACAACACGCTAGGATTGCAGCTTTACGTGCATTATTAGTATCTTTTGCTGCAATATAGCGGTAAGAATCAATCATATTGTTTGTACTGAAGAACTGTTTGATGAAAATACAGATAAACCAGCCAACAAATAAGTAGGTATAGCTATACCCTTCTCCAACAAACCCTTGATCAGGCAAACCCGCTTCTAGGATTGGTGCTACACCACCAGATTTGTATATCGCTACGATTGTCGCTATGAAGGTAACAACAGTAATGATGATCATCTGTATAAAGTCTGATGCAACTACAGCCCAACTTCCGCCGACCAGAGACATAAGAAGTACAACCATACCCGCAGCAACTATCGTTGTTTCAATTGGGATATTAAATACCGCACTTGCAAAGATCGCTAATGCATTCAGCCATAGCGCAGCCTGAAGTACACTCGACGGTACCGTCGCCCACGTTACAACTTGCTCGCTAACAGGACCAAAACGTTTGCGAATGCCTTGGATTGGACTGATAACTCGCATCTGTCGAGCTCTTGCAGCAAAGAATAAGTAGTTACAAAAGTAACCAAGAGCATTCGCAAAAAAGATAACAGAGATGGATAAGCCAACATCAAGAGCTTTTCCCATTACGCCAGTAAACGTCATAGCACTCAGTGCTTGAAGAAATGCTGTGGACCCAACCATCCACCACAACATTTTGCCTCCCCCCCTAAAGTAATCACTTGTCGATGACGTTGCTGATCGAAACATCCAACCTACTCCGAGGAGGAAAACGAAGTAGCCTATAACTATAAGTATATCGATATTCATAATGATCCCTAACCGTGATATTTAAAAACTAAACACCTTTCGCTTTCTTTTATATCGCCCCTAGATATTGGCTGTCAAAATTGGTCTACCAATTGGTTGACACTTCTCACAAAAAAATAAATCTTTGATGATATGCCGTTTAAATAATACAAATGAATGTTACTCTCTAATGGTAATTTTTATAGCCGTCTGATTTTAAAAATTGGAGTGAGAGTGCGGAAATATGAATAAAAATGTTTTAAATCAATACTTAAAAGAAGAACAGAGAATTGTTCACATTGGCTTAGGGGCTTTTCATCGAGCTCATCAAGCTTTATATACAAGCGAATTGTTAGACAATAAAAAGTCTAACTGGACGATCTGTTCCATTAACTTATTTGGTTCACAATCGCTTATTCAGCAGTTAAGAGAGCAAGGTCATTGCTACACTGTTTTGGAGAGAGGTGCGACAAGCGAACAAATAAAAATATCAAAGGCAATCACTCAATCCTTACATCCAGATCTAGACGGTCAGTCGACTATCATCGAAAAAATTGCGAATCCAAACGTTCGTATAGTCTCAATGACTATCACAGAAAAAGGCTATTGCATTGAACCAAGTACTGGCTCTCTTGATGTTAACAATCGTCTCATCCAGCTCGATCTCGACTCACCTTCTCGTCCAGTGTCCGCCATCGGTTATATCGTTGAAGGTTTAAGACTCAGAAAAGAAAGGAATATTAACGCGTTCACCGTATTGTCTTGCGACAATATTCAAAACAATGGAGAAGTAGCGAAGTCGGCTATTCTTAGTTTTGCAAAATTGGTCGACTTGGAGTTGTATTCTTGGATAGAGGCTAATGTCACATTCCCAAACACTATGGTAGACCGTATTGTTCCAGCGGCGAGTAAAGAAAGCTTATCTTATATAGAAACAGCTATCGGCTACTCGGATCCATGTGCCATCGCTTGTGAACCTTTTCGACAATGGGTAATAGAAGATAAGTTTGCAATTGGTCGACCAAATTGGGATGAAGTGGGCGCGCAATTTGTCGATGATGTCATACCTTTTGAAGAGATGAAGCTACGCATGCTAAATGGTAGTCACTCACTTCTTGCGTACTTGGGATACTTGAGTGGTTATAAGTATGTGTCAGAAGCGATTTCAGACCCATATTTTAAGAAGGTGATTCTAGACTTCATGATGAATGAGCAAACGCCTTCATTGTCGTTACCAAAGGAAACTGACATTGCAGCTTACGCAGATTCGCTGATTGAACGTTTCTCTAACCCAAATTTAAAACACCTTACCTCTCAGATAGCAATGGACGGAAGTCAGAAATTACCACCACGATTTTGTGAATCTCTCAAATATAACCGTGAAAATGCTGTTCAAACAACTTGGTTAGAGTTGGGCATTGCAGGGTGGATGGCTTATGTGATTGGCATGGATGACAACGGCGATGCTATCGAGGTTCATGATCCAATGGCTGGCGTGTTCAAGCAAATCAAACAAGAAAGTAAAACGCCTCGTGAAGCTGTCATTTCTTTATTAAGCATTGATGGTATTTTTGAATCTAGCCTTCTTGCAGATGCCGAATTCGTAAATAAGATAGTCGACCTTTTCGAATGTATTCAAGAGGTTGGTGCAATGCAAACTTTACATAACTTAACAAAAACACTGAACTTAAAGGGCTAGGCATGGAATACAAAAATAAGTTGATTCGATTTGGTCAGAACCGCGTTTGGCGCTCTTACAGTGGTGGTAAGGTTTTAGACCAAATTAATAACGAAAGCGTTCCGGTCGACTCTCATTTTCCTGAAGACTGGATTGCATCGGTCACTAAAGCCGTTAACCCAGGTCGAGAAACAATCAGTGAAGGTCAATCAACTGCGATTATCGGCGATCACTCACTCGATTTCGCCGAATTATTAGATCTAGATCCTGAGTATTTTTTAGGTAAAGAGCACTTCAGTAGATTCGGTCCTAACCCTATGGTTTTGATTAAGTTTCTAGACTCTTCAATTCGCTTACATTTCCAAGCACACCCAACCAGAGAGTTTGCCCAAAAGCACCTAGATTCAAATTCAGGCAAGGCTGAAGCCTACTATATTTTACAAGTTCGTGAGGAGATTGATGATCCTTATATTTATCTCGGATTTCAGACGCCTCCGACTAAAGAAACGTTGAAAGAGATCATTGTTGAACAAGACATTAACCGACTGAAAACTTGCTTCGAAAAAATCAAAGTATCTCCTGGTGAGTGTTACTTTATTCCAGGAGGAATGCCTCACGCGATTGGCGAAGGCATTCTAATGATTGAGATAATGGAACCATCGGACTGGGCTGTTCGATTTGAGTTTGAACGAGCTGGTTATACACTTCCTGAAGAAGCTCGCTACATGAAGCGAGATTTGGACTTTTGCCTTGATGTTTTTGACTATTCAGAGAAGTCGGTTGAAGCTGTGGCAACTCAGAACAAAAAGACACCTCAACTATTAACAGCTTATGCTGACGGATCGGTAAAAGAGTCTCTCATTGACGACAAAACAACCGACAGATATCGAGTTTGTCGCACAAAAGTCATTAGCAGCATCACCAAATCTGAGAACGACTTTTATGTCGGTGTTATTGCTGCTGGCAGTTGTACGATTAAATTAGACGAAGAAATTTTAGTACTCAATAAGTACGATAAATTTTTCTGCCCGGCTGGCATTGAAAATATCACGATAGAAACAGACGATGGCGTCGAGATTATTGAATGCTACCCACCATTAACGAATTAATCCTGAGTTAACGTATTGAAATGGAACCAATAAAACTTTATTACGACGCCTTTATCTTTGATATGGATGGAACATTAGTAAACTCCGAGCCGCTCAAAGGCCAAGCATTAGCGCTGACCTGTAAAGACTATGGTTCCATCGTTGACCACCGTATTTATCAAAATGTAATGGGTATGAAATGGGAAAATGTCGTTCAGTATTTTTTCAAAGTTGGAGAAATCGAACCAGAGAGACAAGAGTTTAACGATAAATTTAAGGAACATTATCAATTACTCCTTTCACAAAGATTATCTATCAATAAAGGTGTCGTTGGCCTCCTACAGCAACTAAAATCTTCTGGGAAGCGATGTGCGGTTGTAACTTCTGCGCAACAGTGGATGGCTAACCAAATACTGGAAGCTTGTAAACTTGAGCACTTGTTTGATCTTGTCATCGCTAAAGAGCATGTTTCAATGCACAAGCCAGATCCGGAAGCTTATTTGTTGGCGCTATCTAGATTAAATGTAACCGCAAGTAAAACCATTATCTTTGAAGACTCGGCTCCAGGACTTCAGGCTGGTTTAGCTAGTGGTTGTGAAGTCATTGCATTTCAACATTCTTTCAACATAAACAATGATTTTTCAGGTGCGTTAAAAATCATTGATGATTTCTCACTTGTCAGTTAAGACCAAAATGCTCACCCTAAGTTTATTTGACTTATTGTATGACATATATCACAGCAACTTGTACCCAAATGATATTAAAATAGAAATCCCCCACTCAAAGATAAAGAGACGAATGAACACTACCACCACTCTTGTTTATGACACTTTGAAAAGCCTTGCTGCTCACGCTCCTGAGCAACATGCCGAGATTCGCCAGCGTTTATATGAGCAGTTGAGCCTGCCATTTAACAAGCAGCTCTCGTTATACGCGAATGTGCTTGGTCCTATCAGCTCAGGTAAGTTAGCGGGATGCGACAATATTGATAAAGCGGTTGAACTGGCACTGGATGTGCTGGAAGGCCGAAATAAGTAGTCCCCCCCTTTAATACGTAATATAACGGCCCAGATCTTCCCCCAGATCGGGCCGTTTTTTTATTCTCGTCATTTATCTATTTGAATTTCAGGCACAAAAAAGGCGTAGATGATCCACGCCTTTTGTTTTAGTAAGTTCTATGTTGTTTATGAAGTCTTGAACTGCGCGACCGCTTGGTCCATATCGTTCGCTTGCTCTGCTACCTTGTCCACTTCAACTAAGCAATGCTGCGCCGAAGCGTTATTGTCGTTCGAGATAGTGTTCAGCTCAGTAATTGAGTCACTCACTTGCGCCATTACTGCGCCCTGCTCTTCAATCGCTGAAGCAATACGTTCTGAATTACCTTGGATGCTTTCCATGTCGCTCAAGATAAGTTGCAAGCTCGCATCCAGCTCTTCCGAATCTTTCAGCGTTAGTTGACCTTGTTGATTACACTCGCCAATCTCTGCCATCGACGCCTGCATCTGGCTTTGAATTGCACTCACCACGGAAGTTATCTCTGTGGTCGATTGATGCGTTCTGCTTGCTAGTGCGCGTACTTCATCGGCAACTACCGCAAAGCCACGACCTTGTTCACCCGCACGTGCTGCTTCAATTGCTGCGTTCAATGCCAATAGGTTAGTTTGTTCTGCAATGCCTTGGATGATGTTTACTGCATCGCCGATCTGGTCAACATGATGGTTCAGTGAACTGATCGAATCTTGGCTGCTTGAAAGACGTTCAGACAACTGGGTGATGTTGCTGATGGTTTCAACCACCACTTCACGGCCTTTATCGGCATTCACTTTCGCTTGATGTACACCTTCAGCGGCAACCGATGTGCTTTCAGAGATCTCGCCAATGGTGAGTACCATCTCTTGAACTGACATTGTCATTGTAGATGTGTGATTTGCTTGAACTTCAAACTGTTTGATTACTGACTCTAGCTCATCATGCATGTTCGATGTGCTTTGTGTCAGTTGCAGTGACTTAGATTGAGAGGCAGCGATAAGCCCTTCCAGTTGATCCAACAGTTGGTTGAAGTATTGGCCTAGCGTGCTGAGTTCGTCTTTACCATCTAGGTGAGAGCGAATAGACACGTCGTTTGAGTTAACGATATTACGGATAACCGAAAGCAGTGACTCAATTTTGCCAATGATAGAACGGACGATTAACCAGCTGAACAGAATGATCGACACAAGTAGTGTGACGCAAAGGATGTTGTTGATCAGCGATAGTTTGTCCATCTCTTGCTGCGTTTGTTGGTCTAGCACCGCCGAGAATTCTTTAAACTGAGTCTCGATAACGTGCGAACCAGAACGCGCTTCGCCTAGCAGGCCTTCGTTATGCTTCAAACCGATCACGCGCTTTTGCTCAACCACTTGGCGAGCAGCGTCTATCAAAGCAGCTGAGCTACTCATATTTGAAGTTATAGAAAGAACACTCGGGTCAAACTCCCCCTTCTCAATTAAGTCATTGAACAGGTAAAGCTCGATTTTTTGTTCCGCACTGGCTGTCGCGCTGATGTTATCGAGCAAAACATGAAACTCGCCTAGCATACCTTTGTCACGTGATAGCCCATAGACTTCGCTCGCTTTTACTAGGTTAACAAAGCTGGTGTGGTAAGTTTCGATGTCTTCACGTAGGTGTGTGCTGTTGGCTAAGCCTAAATCACTGAGCACTGTATCTAGCTCAGATTCAGACGCTAAGAATTTGTTGTAGTTTACGTCGAACTTGGCGAGGTACTTCATATCACTACGTAATAGGAAATCTTTCTCGTTACGGCGAAGATTGAGTAGTCGCACTTCAAGTTCTTTGGTGATTTGTTTGGCTTCGCTCATTTGAGCGGTGGTGTCTGCAAATTGCGATGTGGTAAACAACAATGAAATCATGCCGAAGATGGAGAACATCCCCAACGAATAGAGCTTTTTCTTTATATTCATATACGTGGCTCGTCTTTACTAAATTAACTATGAGTATCTAATTGATCGCATCGAAGCATGGAATACAACTCGTGCGACCTGGTTATTGTTATGGTTATGGTTTTTGTATCAGTAATGAGCACCAAATCTAGCGACTGTTCAGCCCACCAGCAGTGACATTCTCAATGGTATTCAAACAGAGAATGAATCTTTTCACTAAAGATAAAAGCATCAATAACACAAATTGAATACATGTACATTAGTTGAATGATAAAAGTGAGAGACAGCTATTTGACGGAACATAAATAGCCTGAACACCATGGTATACAAGGCATTGAATTAAAAGACTTTGACGCACATTTGGATGCATTATTTATGATGACATTTTTTTGGCTATCCAGAAGAGCACGAGCGAAGCGCAATATTGGAGGTTTTGACTTGGTTTTTAAACAGTGAATCCGTCTATTGATGATTGTACAGTAGAGCGTAAACGGCGAAAAAAATGGACCTACTCAATTCGAGTCAGGTCCATCTTTTGATTTTCTAGTCAATCGCTTTGCAGCTAAAGAGTTAGGTGCGAATTCAAGGCTGGCTAAAACGCTTTTACCATCTTGGTTAGGCACTTCAATAACACCGCTTTCTCGTCTTCTTCGATATCTTGCGTCAGCTCATTAACCAAATTCAAGTGAAGCTGATTGTGGTGAACGTGTATCTTCTGCCCTTCATCCGTCAAGGCAACCACAATCGCACGACGATCTGTTGGGTGTTCATGGCGCTCAATCAATTCAGCTTTAACCAACTTTTCTATTTGAACAGTAAGTGTACCCGTGGTAATACCCAACTTTTCAGCGAGCTCTTTCATTCTTAACGCACCATGCATACCAAGTACTTCAATGGTGTGTACTTGAGCCAGGGAATAACCCGTCTCTTTGACAACAGACTGCTCCCACGAAGACATTTTATCGTAGAACTCAGTCAGTATTTGGTTAAGCTGTTCTATATTTCGCATGGTCGTTTGAATGCACTTCAAGAGTTAGATGATTAATCTTATCAAACTTGGCGAGCATTTGTTTATATTCAGAGACGGTTTTATCACTGTTTGATTCAAGAGTAATCGCTGCTGAATAGTGATGCCCACTCACCTTCCACATATGGAAATCGGTGACCGACGCATAAGGCGTTAAGGTTTTGGTCACTGAGTCACGATAATCTTGGTCGATATTCTCATCCAGCAGGATTGGGCTGGTTTGTTTCATAAGGTTCATCGTCCACTTAGCAATCACGAATGCGCCAACCATTCCCATTGCTGCATCTAACCAGTTCCAACCGTAAAACTTACCAAATAGCAGCGCAACAATCGCAAGCAGCGAAGTTAGAGTATCCGCCAACACATGCATGTAGGCTGCGCGTAGGTTGTGATCATGATGGTGTCCGTGATGCTCGCCATGTTTATGACCATGGTCGCTGTCGTGCTCATGGCTATGTGAATGACCGTGATTCTTACTATGATTGTGGCCATGCTCGTGTCCGTGATCATGATGGTGATCGCCAAGTAAAAACATACTCACCACATTCACAGTTAAACCAATACAAGCAACGATGATCGCTTCATTGAACTGAATCGCTTGTGGGTTAAACAAACGATGTACTGACTCCACCAGCATCAACAATGCCACAATCCCCAATGCAATCGCGCTGGTGTAGCCCCCTAGCACACTGACTTTACCGGTACCGAAAGAGAAACGTTCGCTCTCGGCATGTTTCTTCGCATAACGGTATGCAAATAAGGTGATACCAAACGCTGCGGCGTGCGTCCCCATGTGCCAACCATCGGCAAGCAATGCCATCGAGCCGTAAATAGTACCTGCAACAATTTCGACAACCATGGTAACGACGGTCAATAACAGGACATAGAACGTGCGTTTCTCACCTTGACTGTTATGTGAAGAAAAGTTGTGTTGGTGACGTGTTGGAAAACTCAAAATGGCGTCCTTAGCTTGTGTTTGTGGTTAGATGATCGTTGCAAATAAAAGCCCTTTGATTGACAAGTAATTTGACAATCAAAGTAATTATTTGAAATTTAGTTTGATTATCAAACTTTGTCAACGATGAATTTTGAAACTCTGATTTGTGGGACGAATAGTTGATGGTGAGCGCTAGTTTGTTCCAAAGATTATTGATTCAGTAAAAACGAGGCTTTCCAGGGACAAAAAAGCCCACTCGAGGTGGGCTGATTGAGTCAAACTCAATGATTGTATTTATTTGTTTTGCAATGAAATAATCTCATCATTCACCCAACCTAACAGCTGCTTGGTTGCTTTCGACAAGACTTGGTTCTGCCGAACAATATAACCAAGACTGGTGCTCGAGAAGTTGGTCAATGGTGTCACTTTCGAATGCAGGTGCTGCTTGGTTGATACCGCAAACTCCGGGACAATAGCCACACCAAATCCCGCTTCTGCCCAGTCGATTTGAGCATCGACACTCCCTACTTCCATCACCCTATAATTAGGTAGATTAAGGCTTGGTAAACCTTCATCAATAAAGTCACGCGTTCTCGTATCATGACCTAGTAGAATCAAAGTGAGCTCTGCATCAGAGTCTCGGATATCAAACCCATCGCCAAGCGCACACCAAGAAAGCTCTTGCAGCTTAGTGAAATACAAAGACTCGTTGTGCTGCTCTTTGGCGATAACAAAACCAATATCCGCTTGAGCATTTTTAACTAAATTCGATGCCTGAGATGACGTGGTATTCAAGAGCGTAAGGTCAATACCGGGATACTGCGCTTTGAACTTCTGGAACGGACGAATTAGCAAAAATCGAGAAATGATGTCACTTACGGCAATGGTTAACGTCCCTATTTTAAGGTCGTTAATGGCATTGAGATCGGCCTGACAAATCTGCAGTTCGAGTAGCGTTCTTTGGCTTGTTTCCAATAGCCGTTCACCCGCTTGAGTCAATTGAAAAGGGCTTCTCTCTATCAACTTTATGCGTGTTTGTTGTTCCAGTTGTTTTAGGTGCAAACTCACATTGGGTTGTGTCATGTGCAGTGCATTGGCCGCTTTCCCAAAATGCTTGTACTCCGCAAGCGTCACAAACGTCTTCAACAAATTAATATCGAGCATCATGTCCTCTCTCTCGTGTCACTAATATCATTCCCTAAAAGTAAAGAATGCCCAATCGTCATTCCCTACAGTGAGGAACGAACGTGATAGGGAATCTCGTTTGTAGCTTAAGACTTTAAGGATATATGAAATCCTTATCAAGATAATAAAGATAATTAATTTCTCTTATCCACCTTGTAGGCCTAACATGATTCCTCAATCAGTTAGGAGAAAAATTATGCCATCTATCGTTGTTGTGGGCGCAAACTGGGGTGATGAAGGCAAAGGCCGCATCGTCGATTTTTTAGCAGACCAAGCTTCTGCTAGCATTCGTTTCCAAGGCGGAAACAATGCAGGTCATACTGTGGTAAATGACTTCGGTACATTCAAACTGCACCAACTGCCTAGTGGTATTTTTAATCCTAATTGTACGGCGGTTCTTGGCCCTGGCATGGTGATCAGCCCTGCTGCGCTAACTGAAGAGATTGCAGAAGTTCAAGAGGCTGGCATCAAAGTGAAAATGGCGATCTCAGATCGTGCGACACTGTGTCTCCCTTTACATGCTCTTGAAGATACGCTTGAAGAAGAGCGTTTGGGCGATGGCGCTTACGGCTCTACACGTCAAGGCATTGCACCAGCGTACGGCGATCGTGTAATGAAGAAAGGCATTCTTGTCGGTTGGCTGAATCAACCTGAAATTTTAGAGCAGCGTATTCAATTCCTACTTGATTGGAAGATGCCTCAGCTTAAAGCGCTCTACCCTCAATGTGACTTCTCCCAGACTGCTTCTGAAATGACAGAATGGCTACTTGAAGTAACTAAAGCGTGGCGCCCGTTCATCTGCAACGTAACTGAGCCGCTTAAAGCGCTGCAATCACAAGACGCAAACCTACTGTTTGAAGCTCAGTTAGGCGCAGGTCGCGACCTTGTCTACGGTGAATACCCTTGGACAACATCTTCGAATGTAACCGCAGCTTATGCTGGCATTGGTAGCGGTTTACCTGCACTTCGTCCTGAACGTGTTATCGCTGTTGCTAAATCATTCAGCTCGTCTGTTGGTACTGGCACGCTAGTAACTGCAATGGAAGAACAAGACAGCTTCCGCGAAAGCTCTAACGAATACGGCGCAACTACGGGTCGACCACGTGATATGGGTTACTTTGATGCAGTGGCAACTCGCAACGGTGTTGACCTACAAGCTGCAACGGAAATCGCACTGACTAAGATTGATTGCCTGTCTGGTTTGTCTGAACTTAAAATCTGTACCGCTTACTCAGGTGAACATACTGAGAACCCGATTTGGCCACAAACGGCTGAGCTAAAGCCCGTATATGAAGATATGGCTGGCTGGGATGAAGACATCACGGGTTGCCGCACGTTTGAGAGCCTTCCTCAAGCAGCGCAAGATTACGTTACTCGTATCGAAGAGCTGATGGGTGTGCCAATCGTGATGGTATCGGTAGGTCCTGAGCGCGAGCAAATGATCATTCGAGCTTAGCTTAGAAGACGACAAGATCTACATCAAAGCCCACATTCAGTGGACTTTTTTGATTGTTCATAAAGAACGAGATAACACAAGGAATTACAGACAAAAAAAAGCCCACACTAGGTGGGCTTTTTTGCTTGTTCATAAAGAACGAATTTGGTGCCGCTACTGGACTCGACTATCCAATATATCAAATTGATTAGTATGGGAATTATAAAAATAGAATTTAAAAATGTTACTTCTGGTGTTACTTTAGTAAAGATTGACTATAGTTGACAGGCCCAACAACTTCATTCCCACGCAACCAAAAAGACAAAGCCTCACCGATTTAAAGGTAAACCTAAGAATTAACCAAAACAGAAAACCTTGCAAAGCCAGTAAATAAAAAATTCATTCACTTTGTAGGGCTACTAAATCACAAACCCACTGTATGCTCCATGCTTTGTGTCCAGGACGCTTTGAAAGCTGAGTCCCCCGCAAATAGCTTATAAAGCTCAAGCTCGTCCTTACGCCTCGCAAGCATGACCTCTTTTAGCATTTTCTCAAATGCTAAAGCCCGATTATGAGGATCGGGATTATCTTGATATTTTGCCTTAAAGTCTGGGTGTGACTTTACGCTTTCAGCAATGTTGATGAATTTTATCTTTTGCTCTTCAGGAGTGGCGCTCCAGCCCTGGAACCAACGCTCATTAAAGTTACGAATAATGTCATCAAGAGGATCTCTCTCCTCTTCAACGCCATGAGCTCCTCGAGGGTTAGGATTCTGTGGTTCTAGTTCTGTTCCTGCTTCATCTAATTCAATAGAATGGTTGAGCTTAACGCGCTGTAAACCATATGAGCTCAGATCAATAGAGTTAAGCAAAGCATCTAAGGCTTCAGAATCAGGATCTTTCACAATAAGCTTCGGAATAAGGAACTTGAGGAACCAGAAAAGCTTCTCCCATACAACCACTTCATACGGCATGATAGATGCCATCTGACCATAGATTTTTACAAATTGCTTAGCCTTAATTTTGAAGTCAACTTTAGCATCGTCTTCTAGGTCTAACTCAACGTTGAAGCGGTTTGCGGCAACATCAATAATTGGACTAAGCGTTTGAGCATCTTCATTATTAAAGTAGCGCTCAATAAAGCTTTCTACTTCATACCACTCATACACACCAACATCATCCATTGCATCTTTAAGTTCATGCAATACATTGACATCCGTAGCTTCAGATAAAGTAGTTGATGTGTAGAAAGGATCAAATGAAGTTTTAATATCATCAGTGCTATTAAAGAAATCCAAAACAAAAAGGTCTTCTGTTTTTTTACCTAGATTAGGCGCTGAACGGTTCAAGCGAGACAACGCTTGTACACACAAAACTCCGGCAAGCTTTTTATCTACGTACATAGAGCACAATTTTGGTTGATCAAAACCTGTCAGATATTTGTTTGCAACGACTAACAAACGATAATCATCGGTATCAAATTTGTCCTTGGTTTGACTCTCTGCAAACCCATTCATCTCAGCTTCAGTGTACTCAATACCATCTACTTCTTTCGTTCCTGAGAATGCAATAGCAACCTTAAAAGGGTTACCTTGTTCATTTAAAACACGAGTAATTGCTTTATAGTAACGAATAGCTGCTTCAATATTTTGAGTTACCACCATCCCTTTTCCTTTACCTCGTAACTTCTTAGCGTTCACGACTTGAGGAATAAAATGGTCTAGCATTATTTCGGCTTTAGTATTAATGGTTTGCTGACTCGACTCTAGATATGCACGTAGGCGTTTTTGAGCTTTTTTTGAATCAAACTCTGGGTTTTCTTGGATTGATTTCTCAATCTCGTAGTAGCTTTTATAAGTTGTGTAATTAGCTATAACATCCAGTATGAAACCTTCTTCAATAGCCTGCTTCATTGAATACAAGTCAATCGGTACATAAGTACCATCTTCTTGTCTTTGCCCAAATTTTTCTAACGTGCTATTTTTCGGCGTCGCAGTAAAAGCAAAATAGGAGGCATTACCACGCATCTTTCTAGACCGCATGGCCTGAAGAACCTTGTCTTGCGCGTCCTCAGCTTCTTCAACCTCAGACTTACCCATCGCTTTGTTCATGTTGTCATGCGCTGAGCCAGACTGAGAGCTATGAGCTTCATCAATAATTACCGCAAAGCGTTTATCACTTAAATCGCCAATACCATCGATAATAAATGGAAATTTCTGAATGGTCGTAATTATGATTTTCTTACCATTCTCTAAAGCTGACTTGAGCTCTGATGACTTTAATGCCGGAGCGACGATGTTTTTAACTTCAGAAAACTCTTTAATATTATCTCGTAACTGTTTATCCAAAAGACGCCTGTCTGTAACGACAATCACTGAGTCAAATAGTGGCTGTTCGACACCTTTGCTACCGGGAAGATCGGCTTTCACTGGATAGGCTTCTATCAGTTGGTAAGCTGCCCAAGTAATCGAGTTAGACTTACCAGAACCTGCAGAGTGCTGAATTAAGTAGGTTTGTCCTACACCATTAGTTGCTGCATGATCTATTAGCTTCTTAACGACTTGCATTTGGTGGTAACGAGGAAAGAATAACGTACGCTTTCTCAAGTCGTCTTTAATGCCGCCATCCAATCGCACAAAGTGCTGAATGATATTGGCCAAGCTTTTTTTGGTGAATACATCTTCCCATAAATAAGATGTTTTGTGCCCACCATTTCCAAACAAAGAACTATTAGGAGGGTTACCTTGTCCATGGTTATGACCTTTGTTGAAAGGAAGGAAAAAAGTGCTTTTCCCTGCTAGCTTAGTGGTCATATAGACTTCATCGGTATCTACAGCCATGTGAACTAAGCAACGACCAAACTGTAATAAGGGCTGAGCTATATCTCGATCATTACGATACTGTTTTTGGCCATGATAACGTGCTGTTTGACCTGTCCAGGGGTTTTTCAACTCAAGCGTTATTAATGGAATGCCATTAATAAAAAGCACCATGTCGATCTCTTGGAGTGGGTTAGCTGTTGAGTATCTAACTTGACGGGTAGAACTAAAAATATTCGCATCAAAGTTTTGTTTAATCTTTTCACTACTACTTGCTAAAGGGGCTGGAAATAACAAGCTAAAGTGTGCATCATCTACACTTAAACCCTTCTTCAACAAGTATAAAACGCCATGTTTTTTGATTAGACGGTCAAAACGTTCAAGTACTTTTCGCTCCCAGTCATTAGGGCTATTTCGTTTGAGCTTTTCCAACTCATCTTCTTGTGTTTCTTTTAAAAACTGCCAGAAAAAACGGAGATCCAAAGCATACTGCATATCAAAGTCGGTGGCGTAGCCAAGCTTATATAATTGGCTATAATAATCTGGTATTGACTCGTTCACACCAGACTTAATATCTTCTAAACAAACACCTGTTAAATGCTTTTCAATTGCAGCTTCTAGAGCTTGTTCATTCGTATGACTGACCATAATTCACCTTTGTATGTAGCCATTAAATACACATTTTACTGCTGATATAAATGGGCTTAGCATTTCTTTATCTTCAATATATTTGTTAACAAATTCTGCTAACTCTTGCTCTGATAAGTCTGGATCAAGAAAAGGATCTAAGGCATTTGCTCTAAGGTCATTTAACTTTCCAAGGTCTAATGCAAGTACCCTAATAGAATTTTTCGCACCTACGTTTTCACCTTGAATTTTGCCATCTGCTGTAAAGGTAAAGTAATCCTGACAATTAGGTTGAAGGGGGTGCACTTCCAATATCTCATCTGCTTTCTCTTTACCGCAATGCAGAGGGTCGCCTTTAGACGTATTTTTAAGGCATGAACATAAAAAGTTATTAAAATCTAAGTCATCCCCTTCTTCTGCAGATTGCGGGTTGAGGTGCTCTAAATGATAATCACCATTAGTAATTTCAGACTCACAATAGCAACAAATAAAACCCTGGTCTCTCAATAGAGCGTTATAAATATCTTTTTTCTCTGGATTAGAAAGCTCACTATAACTCGGTTGCCACTCTTCATTCTCTAATGCCTTCCATATAGCGAACGACTCAGGTTCCTCCCCCTTGTTAATAAATTTCATCGACCAATCATCTCCATACGTTTGATCAGCGTACTCGCTTTGACTAGCTGGCCATCTTCGCCAATAACATCCTTAAGCTCTCCAATTTTACATCGAGCTTCAGTGAGATCCTTTTGTTCAATCATTAAAAAAATCTCATCCAGCTTATCTTGGATAGCTTTGGGCCGAGATGAAACGTTCATATTATCTTCGTATATTCGGTCTGTATTTTTCCCATATGTATCTTGTACTGGATACTTTCGTACTTGCCCATCTATGCTTCTTAACCCTGTAATCGTGCTTTTTGAACCTATATGACTAAGCACTTGCGGGCTATGAGTGGTGACAATAAATTGAATATTCGAAAATACTTTTTGAAGGCCAGATAACACCTCTTGCTGCCACTTGGGGTGCAAATGAAGTTCAATCTCATCAATCACAATAATCCCATGACCGTTCAACGGATTATCTGAGTCAGGATTTAGCGTTACTAACCTTCTCGCAATATCCCCAGTCAAGGCGACCAAAGTTTTTTGGCCTTCAGATAATTGGGATATATTCACTTTGCATCCAAAGTTTGAAACCATTAACTTTAGCTTGCCTGAAGTCCGATCTACTTCAAAATCGGAGACATCTGGGACTATAGATTCAATCGCTCGGTTAACTAATTCGAGTTGTTTTTGATGTTTGGTCGAGCAATTTGTTTTTAGGGCTTCTGCTAACTCAGTTCTCTTCGTTTCTATTGCTTTAACTATAACATCATCACGAGGAGGCTCTTTGTCTTTATAGGCATCAAGTATTAACGATTCATAGCTAGCTATTTGTTCCCTAAGTTTTTTCACTTCGACACTAGACTCACCTTCAGCCAAGTTAACAAGCTCAATATATAACTCGGAGAAATCTTCAAGATTCCCAGTACCATCCAATGCCTCATCCAGAGCACTGAACCTATTTGTAGATGTATCTCCTGTGATTTTCTCGGAAATGGATTGAGCCAATTTAAAATTCGAACGTTTAACAGAATAATAAGCTAAAAGTGGAATTAAAATATCCTTTCTCTTAGCCATATGACGATACATTAAACCCGCTAATTTAATATCGTTAACTTCGCTAGACTTAGTCCCAGGGTGACCTGGAACTGTTTTTGTTAAACAGGTTTCAAACTGACTATTTTTATTAAACTCAAGAATAGTCGTAATTTCACTGCAATCACATGAATTAACATTGATGTCAGCCAACGTTACAGGCCTAGCATTTGAACTTTTGTCTAAGTTATTATTAAACCAAGAAAAGGTTTTCGCCATTGCATCAACAATGCTAGTTTTTCCAACACCATTACTTCCAATGATTACCGTTAAGTTTTCATTAAAATCAATATCCAAAGCTCTAAAACGACGAAACTCATATAGTTCTATGGATTTTATTTTGAACTTTGTGTTAACCAACTCATTTGATAAGTCATCGAAATACTTCTTAGCCAACACTTCATCTTTTTCTTCAACATGCTTTCCTGAAGAGTAGTTGTCATAAAGTTGAAACATAGACAGCAAATTGCCTTTCTTAGCATTTTGAGCAAGATTCTTAATTGTCTTACTAGTTTCTTTATGTTTCTTAGTCATTTGATTCCCCGACAATTTGAGTAATTAACTCAGCTGAATATTTTCGTATCAATGATTGAATAAATATTGGCTCTATATGCTTAGCAAAAGCAATAAGACCTCTAAGGTGTTGCCTATCCTCTGTATCAAGTTTATTGAGCTGAACTTGGTGTACTAAATGCTTGATATATCTTTTACGCTCTCTTCCGAGGGACAGTTTTCCATCGTTATTAATGGTGATGCCTGTGACATGCCTGTTATGCGCTTTTGATGAGAATTTTGTTTTTTTTCTATTGATTCTTATCGATCCACCAAACAAGTCAGCTAGCTTTTCTTTTACAAGTAAGGGAAGTTCAAAGAGTATGTCTTTATGCTTTGTTGAAAAAGTCAGGTCATCTGCATACCGCGTATATGCGATACCTCTCTCAAGACATATTTTGCTTATGACACTATCAAATTGGTACATGAAGAAGTTAGATACTAGAGGGGAGCTTGGCGCACCTATACTGAGAACCAAAGCACCACCAGTTGTCTTGCTCGGACACCAAAAAAGCAAGTTTTCTAAAGTTTGCTTATCTTGGATTGAAGGCAGAGGCTGTATCGACTCCCAAACTTGCCAAAACAATTTATCAGAGATGGAATTGAAGAAGTTTTCGAGATCTAGCTTAAGTAAGTAAGGGTTGTTTTTATGAGCAATTGCATTCTGCTTAATACTCATACCTTCTCGATAAGCCATCGCAGCCTCATGGATAGGTAACTGTTGAAGTCCCAAATACTTACGCTGATATTCTTTCAGTTCTTTAGAGGGTTGAGCAATAACTCGGTGTCCAGAGGTACGCTTAGGAATGGTATAGACTTTGTACCGTTTGGGTGCACTCAGCAGAAAGCGAGTAACTTCGTCTTCACTCTTTTTCAACTCTAATGCTAGTTGTTCTATCAAAGTCATTTCTAATCCCATTAAAAAAGCCCAAGAGCATTGCTCTTGGGCTTAACTCTTTACTAGAGGAAGCGATAGGTTCGCAACCTGATTGACGAACGGAGTGAGGAGATCAGGTTGCGAACCTATCGCAACCATAAAACCGTTCAATAAATTAGAGTCTGGCTAAACACCCGACTAGACGAATTCGTCCTAAGCTAAAGAGCTCTTTAAGTATATAGTAAGTCCATGAGGTTATTCAATTTATTGTTGTGCCTATCTATTCCTCATAATGTGTGGCGAAAACATCGAGCATCTGGCTTTGATGAGATTCAATTTCTTGCTTACTCCAAGGTTTAGACCCCTTTTGCGTAAATATTTCGAACAGTTTTAACGAGTCAAAGTGCGCTTTTCTGTCAAAGTCTATCTGCTTTTTATCCACATCTTGATTGCTATATGATGAATTTTCACCCGGGCTAAGTAGTACCAAGTTACCAAATGCATTCAAGATTTCTCCTGGTAACGTACTTTTATACTCTTCATTTTGTGGATGAACATGTTCAACTGAGTTTTTTGAAGTGATTCGATATTTTTTAAATTTTTGGGCCTCTACAGCGCTCAGTTCTGACTCTGAACCACTAAGGCGCTTCCAGAGTAAGTATTCAAGCTTTTGAAACCAATAGTGCTCAAAGCTGGTTCCGTTCGACTCAGTGAGGTAATCAGCCTGTTCAGTCCACTCAATTCTCTTGGGCTTTTTCGATCTAGCTTGTTTAAAACTAGCCTCTTTTTGAGAGCAAATGGCTAGTGACATCCTGTTATCTATTCTTTCAAGTAGCTTAAGAGCCTTCGTCTCCTCTTTACTGCCGATGCCTTTCTTCATTAGTTCAGCAATAAAAGGGGTTATCCAGTACTGAGCACTTCTCTCACCGGTAAAGTTACGAACACTCTGCAGCAACACTATGCCACTAAGCTCTTTGGGCGTTCTATTGATATAGTAATTGCCACTAGACTGGCTTCTAGATTGATACGTTAAGCCTAAATGAGACTCTGTTGAATCATCTCTATTTACCCATTTAACAACCCAATGGTCAAACTGATACCGCACTTGCCATAGCATTTCGATAAAGGATTTGATGGACTGTTCATCAGACTCAATCAAAGGGTTAAATATTTCCAGTAATCGATCACTGTGAAGCCTGACTTCTATATCCGCTTTGTTGTTTAAAGCTAAGTAAACGCGATAAGCATGTATCAAAAAAAGTGGGAACTTGATTATCGGCTCACAATAAACAGTTTCAACATCTAAATCATGAGTTTTAAAAGAGTCTAGCTTAAGGTTATGGGGAGCATCATTCCCATTTAACTGTTCAGCCAACTCTTCGATACTAAGACCTGCTAACTGCTCACTCTTCAGGTCTTCTGTTTTATGTGATTCTAGCGAGTGTAGAAACCGGTTGGGATCAAAACAGGCTAAATCGTTAGGTTTAATAGCATTCCAATCTGAGTGATTAAAAACTTCTCGAACATTACGTTCAAAATAGTTCTCCATATGTTCACAAGCGACCCATATCGCATCATATTGAGCTTTATCGGACTGTAACTTCTTAAACAATTTAGCTTTAAGGATATCGGCTTGCTCTAACTGAATTCCTCCAGTATTCATGGTCGCAAACAGGCGGTTTAAATCCATTTGTGTTGGAACCATGTTATTAACCCATTGCACATTACTATAAAAATACTCAGCAAACTGCTCAATCGTTACGTCAGCATCTTTATTGAGCTTTTCAATCTCTTGAGTCAATACGTTCAGTGCAACACCAATCTGTTTTAGATACTCATTGCTATCTATCTTTTCTTGAGAAGGTATTTGGTAGTCTTTAAGGCCCGCTAAGCCACCTAAGAGCTGTTGAACTTGATCTCGAATAGCAAATTGTAAGCGTGGTATTACTTTCCCATTACTAGTCGTAATAACCGCTAATTGAGAAAGTTTCGACTTAACTCCTGCGAAGTTAAATGCAATAGCGATGAGCATCAAAGTTGTGGTGCGCTGCTGTCCATCAATCAACTCATAGATGGCATCACCGTTTGTCTTCAATACCGATGAAAGAATGGTGCCAATAAAGTAATTATGATCCGTTTGCTTATTTGACTCATGATACCTTTTGCAAGCTTCTTTAATATCATTGAACAAAAGCAATACATCATCATCAGCCCAAACATAAGGGCGTTGATAACTAGGGATTGAAAACTGGTAGTCACCAATCAAAATCTTCTCTAAGGTCAATATTTCCGTCTGAACAGATAATGTAGACAAATTACAGCCCTCCTAGCAATCTGACTTGAGCTGTAAAGTCATTTGAAAACTTAGCGGCGTATTGCTCTTTGGTTACTTGCGTTTCAATTTTGATAGAAAACTCTTTTTTTACTTTATTTATAAAGTCCTGCTTGCGACTGCTTTTTTGATTTGTTGGCGACAATTTGGCATCAATTATCCCTTCAGCATTTACGTTAAGTTCAAATGCATCCAATTTTACAAAGCACTGCTTAGGTGTATAGCTCATTGATATCCAATCCAATATTGGAGTTTCACGTAAAAATGCAGGAACCGACTTTTCTTTCACTGCAACTTGGTTTTCCACTCGCCTTGAATATACGACCCTAAAGAGTTTTTTCGCCACAACTTCAAGCTCTTGCTGCCCAAACTGGCTTATATATAACAATAAGCTCGCATCAAAAAGCTGCTTTAGATAACCACAACCATGGAGGTTACATATAAGCCCGTGATAGAAACGATGAAATTCTGTGCTTGTAATATTTTCAGTTTCATTAGCTATTAGATAAGTTTGACGAAGCTGCTCAAAGTATTGAAGATAGTGAATAGTATTAGCGCCACTATTCAGCGGTTGACGCAAATCATAACCGACTTGAGGCTGCGATAAACTCTCGCCTCCATTTTCGAAATAGGTTCGCTGAATGCGTCCAAAAGCAATATCTTCCCCCGTTGCCTTCGGAGAGAACTCATCGACAACGGAATCAACAAGTAAGCGCTTTTGATGGTGTAATGGCATCGTTCGCCGAGTACGATCTTTTAAGTCTTTCTTTAAATTAAAGTACTCCCAATAACGCCCCCTTAACAACAAATCAATTACAGGATTTATGTTATTTAAACTCTCCCACAAAGCAGCAAAGTGACGAGTTTTGGAGGGCATGTTCTTGTCTATCACGTTTAGGTGGTGAGCCTTGATGATATCCGGCCCTTTTAAGCGTACTCCACCAGTGTTCTGGGTTTCAAAAAAACGATAGGCTTCATCCTCATTATCAGTCACAACTAATGTGACATTGACTAATGAAAAATCAATAGTAGCAATTTGCTCACGTTTATCCGACAGCCAAGCCAAGTTATGTTTAATCTGTTGCTGACTCTCAGGTGCTTCATAACGTAGAGTTAAATTTTGATAATCATCTTTTAAAAAGGCAATCAGTGCCATGGTGGTTATGCGCTGCTGTCCATCGATGATATTGAGCAGATTATCTTGCTGATGCAAAATAATGCTGCCCAAATAAAAGGGGCATTTTTGAGTACCTTTATCGCTTTTAAAGCCTGCTTGATAGTCTTTAAAATCTTGCAGTAAGCGCAGTATCTGTTCCTCTGTCCAGCGGTATGGGCGCTGATACTCAGGTATGGCAAGCTGACCATTAATTGTTGAACCATCCGAGGCTATAATCCCCTGATGGTCAAAAACCTGCGCTAGCGTTGTACTGGCAACGGATACTGACATTTTACTTCCCTGTTAGCTGAGTACGCTTTCTTGGTTTTCTGGCACTTTAATTTTGCCTGTTACTGCACTGTTGATCAGCGTGGTTTTGTACTCTTTGAATTTCTCTATCTGAGATTTCAAATGCTCAATACCATCATCAATTTTCTTCGATTCATTTTGAATATGTTGCACAATCAACTCTTGTTCCTCTATCGGGGGAACCACCATAAAACGAGAAGCTAAGTTATTAAATCGAATACGAACAGCTCGTTGGCGAACAGCATTACATATCACCTGTATATATTTAGCTAATGCCATTTCTCTCAGTAAATATGCGAAGAAATGCTGCGAGATATTGTTCACCTTTGGATCACAAATGACATATTCAGGTGTACATTTACCATCTGAGTCTGATACACCTATGGCACCTTCAAACGCATCCATAGAATTCAGTACTAATTGTCCTTTTCGAATGCCTTGATAACCCCCTTCAATTACCGCTTCAGTAAAACCTGTAAGCCTTCTGTTTGACCGCAGAGTAACTTGTCCATCTCTAAATGAAGTAACAACACCATCATCTGCACGCACAGGAAGCCTACTTTGTGTAAATAGATTCTTGAACCTTATGACTTCCCAATGATCTGGAATTTTACCAATCCAATCAACACCTGAATCTTTCATCGGAAAATCACTTCCTTTAGGTGAAGGTAAACCTTGAGTGACGGCTTGCTGAATTATGATTTTCTTACGTTCTTTTAATAGCTCAATCTGCTGTTGTTTGATATCGACGGCTTCATCAATTTGAGCTGTTTTTTTATCAAGGAAATTGGCTATAGCAGATTGCTCAGCCACAGAAGGAACAGCAATTAATGAGTTCTTTAATTCATCACTATCGACGTGAGGAATCCCCATTCCTACAGTAGAGCCTCTTAATAACTTTTCAACAATGGAAGATGCATACCAAGCAAACGACTTATTAATATTTTTAAATTTCACACTAGCTACTGTTGAAGAAATAACTCCCTGTTTGCTTTTAATAAACTCTCCTGAATTACTACCATCCCAAAGCAACAAAATGTCATTTTCATCAACGACTATGCTATCTTTATCCATAACGAATTGTGTGGCTTCGCCACCGCGTAAGTAATCCATACTTAGATATGGTGGTAAATTATCATTATCCTCTGAAGTCATCCTCTTCGGTAACTTGCCTTTTTGCACACTAGCCAAATACTTAAACTTTATTAATTGCCAATGTTCAGGTACTTCGCCTAACCACTTATTTTTTGAATCTTTTAAGATCGCATACTTTGGCATTACTACTGACTTGCCCATATTAAGCTCCATGTACTTCAGCTAGTTCAATACCTAAAATATCAGCAATCAAACCTTCGGCTTTTGTCTCTAGCTTTATAATTTCTTTAGCAACCTCACTCATCGAGCGTAGTAACTTATGCTGATAGAAGTACTTGTTAAAGCTAATCTCATAGCCAATTTTAGTGCTATCAAGATTTATCCACGCTTCATTTACATGAGGCTGCACTTCATCAAGGAAGTATTGATGGATTTCACTGTTATTAGCGTTAGCTTCTTGGTTGGTTGAGGCATAATTAAGCGGAACAGATTCTGCGTCACGAAGTTCGGAGTTACTCTCGTAGGTAGTAAACTCGTTTTTGTTACTAGTGGCATAGTAGCCAAAGTCACTCAAGTCAGTTTGTTCACAGCCTAAATGGTGTAACAGCTCATCAAGTTTATCTTGCTTAAATTTAACCACCTTTTTAATCACTTTGTGAGCGTTTTCGTCATACCAACTCACCGCGTCTAAAATGGTCTTCTTCTCAGCAGGGGTTATTTTGATAACCTCTTGTTTCAGAACTTTCTTTAGTTCTGCTTGGCTCTTTATTTTAAGTTCAACGTCTTCCTTGAAGTCATTGAAGTTATCGTATTGCTTATCGCCAAATTCAGTGAGAAGCTCCGCTGCCATTTGATAGATATTGCGTAATTTCAACCAATTTTCGATATCCAATAGCTTCTTCTTGGCTTTGGTATTTAAAGTAATGTCGTTTTCTTCACACCAAGCAAGAGTGGTGTTTTCAACGGTTTTTAAGAAGCCTTTTTGATAAACACTTTCACCATACTGTGCATACAGGTATTCCATTGGCTCACGTAGTGCTTTATCAAAACGCAGTGGTTCTATTAGTTCTTGCTTGAATTGAGCGCTTCGGCGATCTGGTCGTTCAATATTGACTTTGTAATAGCCAAAATCTTTGTTATTGAACACTTTCGAGGCTAGTCCAATAGGTTCATCATTGTCGTTTTTTGTTCGCTCAATCGACTTGCCACATAGGTAAGCCTGAGTTATTTGAGCAATATGCTCTGGAAGGAATTCGCAGTTCTTGTCGCCCAAGTTTTTGCGCAGCTTTTTAAACAGCAGACTAGCATCAATTAATTGTACTTTGCCTTTTCTGTCTTCTGGTTTGTTATTGCTTAATAGCCATATGTAAGTCGTTATACCTGTGTTGTAGAACAGGTTATTTGGCATTTGCACGATAGCGTCGAGCATGTCGTTTTCAATGATGTAGCGACGAATATTGCTCTCGCCAGAACCAGCGTCACCAGTAAACAGGCTAGAGCCATTGTGTACAGATGCAATGCGAGCGCCCAACGGACTGTGAGCCGTTGATTTCATTTTGCTAACCATTTCCATAAGGAATAGCAATTGGCCATCGCTAGAGCGCGGCGTGGCATCAACAAAGCCGTCTTTAGCGGTGGCACCCCAGTAATCGTTTAATGGAACACGGAAACGGGAGTCGATAACATCGGCGCCGTCTTTAATAAATTTCTGCTCACTTGCCCAACTTTTTCCGTAGGGAGGGTTAGATAAACAAAAGTCAAAACGATTGGCCGCAAATTCATCGGTAGATAAAGTCGAACCAATCTTAATATTCTCAGGGTTATTACCCTTGATCATCATGTCTGACTTACAAATAGCGTAAGTCTCATCATTGATTTCTTTACCGTATAAGCGAATATCACGCTTAGAAGTACCATCACCTGATTCAACAGGGTACTTCTCTTCTATGAAGTTTTGCGCTTCGGTTAACATGCCACCACTACCACATGCAGGATCATAAATGGTGAGTGGATCTGGTAAACCACCTTTGATTGGGTCAAATACCAAGTGAACCATGAGTTCAATTACTTCACGTGGAGTGAAGTGCTCGCCGGCCTCTTCGTTGTTGTCCTCGTTGAACTTACGGATAAGCTCTTCAAACACATAACCCATGCCCAAGTTACTGACAGGCGGTAGCTTATAGCCATCAGGATCTGTCTGCTCTATAGGAGTAAGGTTTATATTCGGGGAAACAAACTTTTCCAAGACATCGAGCAGTACATCTTTACCTGCCATATGACGAATTTTTGCTTGTAGATCGAAGCAAGTAACAATTTCTTTAACGTTGTCACTAAAGCCATTCAAGTACTCTTCAACGTTGGCTAGCAAGATTTGCTGATTGTTAGTCGCAGTGCTGTGCAAAGTGCTTAATGTCCATTTCGACGTGTTGTAAAACACATAACCAGACTCTTGCATTAATGGCTCATCATCTAGCTCTGTCGATTCCATTTCTTCTGTTTGGAATTTCACTTCAGCTAACACAGCTTTTTTGGTTGGTTCAAGCAAAGTATCTAAACGACGTAATACTACCATTGGCAAGATAACATCGCGGTATTTACCACGAACATAAACGTCACGCAGGCAGTCGTCAGCAATAGACCAGATAAATGAGATAAGTTTGTTGTGTACGCTGTGATCCATAGTTTTCTTCTTATAGCGATAGCTGCTTGAAAATCAAACAATAAAAGTAAGGGTAATTGGGTAAGATTTTACTGATTTTTGGCGCTAGTAGCGAATAAAACATTAGATTTCATTCGCTGCTAGACCATTTCCTCAATCTGTTATTAAGATTTAAAACGCTGCATTCCAACATACTCACGTAGATGCTTAAATGGATAAGGCGTTACGGTTGGTAGACGATGCCTTAAGTGATAAACGTCAAACAAGTTTTCTACCTCTTCAGGTAGTTCATCAAACGAATGTTTTATCACGTATAAATGACTAAAGTTTTCGATTTTGCTTTGTGGGCTACCTTTGCCACCAGCAAAATACATCCCCTGTTCCCGGTTATAGAAAAAACCTAAAGATGCATTAAAGAACCCTTCACTTTGTCCTCTTATTGACGTTTTGAAAAAGAATCCTTGCTCGCGCAGCCAATCGTAAAATTGTTTTTCATCATTACCTTTGTAAGAGATTGACGAAAACTCATCAAACGGTAAAGGGGCTGTATCATCCCATTCAGACAGTATTGCTCTGAGCTTATTGACTACTTTACTCTCTGGGTTTTCTTCAATGAACTGAATCAATAATGCAATTGGAACATCTTGTGAACGCCCTTCTTTAAGTTCACGCAGCCGCTCTGCAACTACTTCAAATTCCGGCAGCATTTGAATACCAGTATCATTGAAAATGGCATAGTCACCCGTCTCCGGCCAATAAATAAAGGGGGAACGTTGGAATCCTTGAAATACTTGCCTTTTATCATTGCCTAAATCGAGCTCAAGATCTTCAAGCTCCTCTTGAGTCGCTTGTATATGTTGCCATTCATTACCCACTAACTTAGACGCATACACTGGCCACGGCCCGTCTCGAACCTCTGAAAATTCGCCTTGCGGCCGATGAGGCATGTAATATACACATCCTTCAGGGCTGCTTGGGTATTCAATCAAATGCTTTCTTGTATGGACTTCTAGTTTGATAAGTAATTCTTTTAGCAGCACTTCCACCACATGGCGGTTTACCTGACCTTGACGGTTCCACAAGCGCTCTGGGTAACATGACTGGAAAACTGTATCTTGGTATTTTTTGCGATAAACTTGATACGGATCTTCCTCAGCCGAATTGTAGGTGTCTTTATTGCCAACAATTAGGATATTCAATGCACCACGAACCGGAGCTTCAGCAACTTCTGCGTTTATGTTTAGGTGCTCGATACCATGAAGTAAAGTCAATGCTGCATCAGTGTCTTGGTTTTCTGTTAAATCACAGATCACCAAACGATGTTCTTTTAACGCATCAAATAGTCCTACATAGTGATTTTTGACAACCGTATCTGAAACAAACCTATGCTTTTCTCCGGGAATTCGCTGTAAGTTCAGAGATACTGAATCGCCATAAGCTTGCTTAAGATCTTGCATAAACTGTTCAAGAATACCAACCTTAGATAACTGAAAACCGCTATAAGACTCTTTCGTAATATCAATAGCCTGAATTCGATTCTTCGCATTAGAGTAAAGAGGCTTCTTGATGTAATCGCCCTTTATCGATTTGCTAACCAACATCCCTACATCATCAAGTTGATAACGTGTCGCAAACTTTGCTTTTTTTTGTATATCTCCGTTTTCTAGCGTAAACCAAGACAAGGGAGAAAATGTTTTAGTGTTCATTGACAGTGTTGGTTTGAATCCAAGATCTGCGCATGGTGCTAAGTCGATTTCCACGGCCGTTAATTCATAGCCAGAGTGACCTTTCGGTAACTTTTTACTTTTGACTAGATAATACAAACCTTCACTTTCAAAGCGCTTTATTTCTGGTGCAGTGCCACTCAATACTTTTGGGATCGCTTTAATCAATAAACGACCCAATTGCCATGTTGGTAGTTCTGCTGCACTACTTGGTTTAATTGCCAAAGACTCGTCTTCGAGATCTAATTTTCCGTCCTTTGGTAACAATACCCAATAACAGGCTTCTTTATTGCTCCCTTTCACTAAGCAATACACACTTCCGGATTTATAGATTTCAGACGCCAATGTAACTAAACGCTTAGATCGTTCTGAGTAGTCAATACCTTTATAGCTGACGCAGTAAATCGCGAAGCTTCTATCAACCCAATCAGTATCAATTGATATTTGTTCAATTAAGGTTGATAAGGGCCCTTGTGAGGACGGCTCTAGCTGTTGTGTAACCATTTTATCAACTCCTGTACTGCTGTTAGGTTGGTGTCGGCATTGACATCATCAATTAGTGCCGGAATTTCAATGACTTTAGCTAACTGTGGTGAGGTTTCTACGAAGCATGAGTTCAAGTATCTAATCGATTTTGAAGCATCCCCTAGCGCATTAACATAGATAAACTTCGAGGGCCCAAACTCTTCTTCTACCAATGAAATTTTCGAACTGTAGCTTTCGCTGGTCTCATTCCCTTCATGCTTCCAGTATTTGCTGTCTAGCCAGATCGGTTGCTCAGTCCCTACAAATTTGACTCTATTATCAAATCGCTCGTAAATAGAATTTGGAACTTCTTCAAAGGTAAAGTCGAATGCTGTTAGCACTGCTTCTATTGCTTGCTCGCCCAATGCTCCCTTATAAATGTTGGTAAACATAACTGGCGTCATCACATATTGATTCTGTGCTAACGTAGCGAGGCTGCACGCTTCCTCTGAAACCATATCTCCAGTAGGCACTCGATCAAAGAACTCGAAGACATTCGGATCACCATCTAAGTTACCCTGATAACGGTAATACCCTTTGGTCATAGACTGTAAGTACAATCGATTAAATCGCTCAGGTTGAGAGGCGATCGTCGGATAGCGAAGTAACTGAGTTCTAATGTCTTGCCACTCTTGAATATCATTATCAGATGCAGGTTGATTATGTAGACGACGAACTAGGGCCTTGATTGACTGCATACCGTCTTTGTTGTTTCTTTGAGCAAGGTTGAATAAACGCCGAACAACCCTGCTCTCAACTAGAGCACTATTAGCTGATTTCGCTTTTTCAACCAAAGCAACATACTCGTGCGAAAATAAGCTTGGTTCTCTACTCTCTTCAGCCAAAATTTCTTTCAAACCAGAATCAGCAAACAAGAGAATTTGTTTTCGTTTCAGAGACGTTCTCCCAGCTCTTCCTACCGCTTGCTCAATGTATTTCCTTACTGCGCTTTGGTAGTCACTTGTTTGGTAGTATTGCTGTAAAGAGCGCTCTCTGCTCATACCCATAAGTTGCTGTCGACACCAGCTTTCAGCGCTTTTCGGTGACAACTCCCCGTTCTCTTGCAAAGATAGAATTTGGTGGAATTGACAAAGCTGGTTGGCAGTATGCGAATAATCATCTGACAGGAGTAGCTGAGTCGGTTTTTCAAGATAAATGCTGTCTATATCGGTTCGCTGCTGCGTGCTATAAGTGACATCGGCAACGGATATTAGGCTTTCTCCTTCTAACGCTAAATTGACTGCGTAATCGGGGTTTTTACCCGCTCCCATTGAAGCATATGTACTAAATACAACGACTTTCCCAGGTTCTGTATTTAAGTGATTGGAAATTTCATCATAGCCAACCAACCTCATCCAATCGGCGTTTACGCCAAAAAACGCCTTGATTTGAACATTAAATTCTTTCGCCCATTTATCGCAGCAGAACTGAATAAAGTCATTCATATCCTGACGCGTTGTATCAAGAGTGCGGTTTAACAACGACAGCATATAACGATTATCAGAAACTGAGATAAACGCTTTAATACTGGCTAATAGTTTAGACAACCAGCTCCGAACAAATGCCTGCTCTGATTCCGAAATACCGAGATAATGATTTAGGATAAAGTGGCTTGAACGAGCTTCCGGCTTATACTCTTCTAATAAAGTATCAAGGAACGCATCTCGACTATTAAGGTATTTGACCGTTAAGACCACACCGTTACCTCTATAGTTGCGCTTACTATGATAATAATCATTTACCCACTGCTTTTGCTCTCTCGACAAAGTCAGAAGCTTTTTATCCAAACGCTCATTCAAGTATTTAAAATCAAAGTTATGTATTACGGTGTCTGCTCTCGCTGTTGCACTTATACCGAGAATGACAGCTCCGGCATCAACCATATCTGCTAAGACACCCGATGGTGAAAGATTTAGGAATGACGATCTACAATTTACGGTATCGCGAGTCCCCTGATTATGAGCGACATCCACAAGTTTCAGGCCGATATGATGGTAGCTCTTGCTAGAACTTAACTTGCTCGCTTGACCGCCCGCAGATTGCCGTAGTCCCCTAGTATCAAATGACTCGTAAACAGCAGACTCAAACTCTTGCAAATTGAAGTGAGTAAGCAGGGATTGAACGGCTTCTTGAAACGTTCCTTCTAGGCTTCTATTTTCACGCCCTTCAATTTCAAGGCTACGAACGTTCTCCCAGTACTGAAACACTGCCTTACGCATTGTGCCAAGAAACCACTGATATATAACATCCGCCTCATTGACAAAGCGAGTTAAAAGGCCATTTTTTTCAATGAGGGACCCTTCCACTTTCTCATCACTAAATATGAGATTTTTCTGTCTCAATAAATCTGATTTTAATGACAGCTTGTGAGTGGCACTGCTTACATGTGTGAAGCTTCTATCTGAAAACAACCGAACAGGTCGCTCATTCAAGTTAGGTCCTTCCGTATTAAATGCGAGCGCTAGATTCCACTTGGTGCCAAACTCTTCGAGCCGCTCACGGAGTGGTTCAAACAGGTCTTCAATTTTATCGTAGCGAGGCGAACTCTCTAGTTGGTGATCTCGAAAGTTTGCTCTCAGAGTTCTTATAGCCCAAATTAAGTCTTGCGCTTGTTGCTTACACAGCTCGGAGAGGATAACCTGATTCTGCTTGTCAATTTCATCAATGATAAGTAGCGCACCACTTAAATCGCGCAATGGACTGTAGCGCGAGCGAGTATTGTGGAAGCCTTTCAAAAATTTACTAGTCGTTAAGAAAATAACATGAGCGCTTCCATTGCGGATTTTTTCTCCCGGAAGTAGTGCTTCTACAGAGGCCAGTAACGTGCCATTAAGCGGGGTTCTATCAGCACCTTTTTGTTTCTTTTGCAAGCGGGCAACTAGATTACGGTAAAAGTAACCAGCCTGCCTGTTCAAAGAAACTTTAACTTCTGGATTGCTCGCATGACGTCTTAGACCTGATATAGCGCTCCACTCAGCTTTAACATCACGCTCGGTGTTCAAGTCAAATCCGACTAACACTTCGTTCAAGACCGCATCAGAACATTGCAATAACTGATCTGACTGATTGGGTAGGTGAACTATTTGCGCTTTAAGATACTCTTGCTGTTCTAGAGTGAAGCGAGGCTCACCCTTGACAGCTTGCTTTTCAACTAATCTAAACAAGTCCGCTTTCGCGTTCACAACATTATCTACTGAGTCTGTAACGTAATAGAGCAAACGCTTGGTGCTACTACCGAACTCTTCTTCCTGTAATTCATTTTGCACTTGATCAAGCATCTGCTGGAGCAAAAAGTTTAATGCCGTGTATGTTTTCCCAATTCCAGTCTGAAACGGTAATGGAAGCAAAGCTCCAGATTTAGCTCCATTAACTTTAGTGTGATTTTCGAGTGATTCTGTAATGATAAGATCCAAGGGCGAAAGATCGGGAATAAGACTAAAATCAAAACTCGTAAATGCTTCTATCGACACGTTCATACAATTCTACCCCAACAGTTCTTGATGTTTAGTTAACCCAATCATAATATGACGTCATCAGCGACGGGTAAATGCTGACTGCATATACACGTAGCATAACTAGACAGGAATCAAACTATGAGCAAATGGCCAATTCGGTGGGATCTACTATTTCGCTATCGCATGATAGAAGTGATTGCGTTATGGGAAGGGAGGTTAACAACCAACCATCTGATCAAAAACTTTGGCATTGGTAGGCAGCAAGCATCTAAAGACATCAACACCTACCTCACCGATGTAGCGCCAGGCAACCTTGTCTACGATAAGCAATTGAAAGGATACAAACCCAGTGATAGCTTTATTCCAAAGCTAACGAGCGGTCATGCTGATGAATACTTGCACATCCTTTCGAGAAGCGAAGATATGACCATCACATTTAAAGAACTTGATATGGGCTTTGAAAATACAACAATGGTCCGTCCGGTGACACGTAACATTGCGCCTGAAATCTTACGCCCACTGGTTCAAGCTATCAGAGAGAAGAAACGTGTCGATTTAAGCTACACATCATTGAAGAATGGTGAAGAAGTAGAACGGATCATCTCTCCACATACACTCGTTTGCACACCACTACGCTGGCATGTTCGAGCTTATTGCGAGCACTCAGAAGGATATCGAGATTTCGTACTGAGCCGAATTCGAGGTGTTCCTGCTCTTGAGACAAAAAAAATAAAAGGGAGAGAACAAGATGAGCTTTGGAATACTCATCTCTCTATTAAGTTAATCCCCGACTCAAGATTAACCGAAGCCCAGGCCAAAGTGATTGCACACGACTACGGTATGGAAAAAGGCACCCTGGCAATACCGACGAACGCAGCACTAGTTCGCTATGTTCTGGATGCTTATAACATCGATATTAATATGTTGAATTCGAACCCCAAAGGACAACAGATCATCTTAGGGAACTTTGAGGAGCTGAGACCGTACCTAATATTCTAATCACAGTATATCTTGGCAAGAGACTGCTTATCCGCACATAAAGAGAACTTGCTGTGTGGGCGCCCGTTAATCATCGTCACGTACCACTGAAGTAAGCTAAGCCATCACGGATTCGTCAACCTGTGGGATAAACCCTGCAACGATGATTTCAACCATACATTTTGGCGTTAGAACCGTAACATTCAAATCACCGTATATATCTGCTCGGGCTCTATATCCATCAGGACGCCACTCATGTAATTCATTTCGCCATATGAGCCAAGGCTTACCTTCTAGCTCTACAAACACCCCATTGGGTAAATTCTCAAGCTTCTCGTTATAGGTAACCTTTTTACCGCCTCTTATCGCTCTATCTTGATGAAGAACTTTATCTATTTCTTCGACTTTCAATTCGCTTAGCTGAGCTGCACCCCATGCTTGTTTAAACTCATCAAACCTTTGCCTTCTGCACGAGGCGCAAGGTCTATGCCCTGCCGACAATGCGGTAGCCTCATCAAGAAAAAACAGTTCGGAGTAACTATTTTGGCTAAAAACCTGACGCTTACGCTCTTTGAAATTTAACTCACAAAGCACCCAATTTATGTGCTTCCAAGGGCGTATAATTTCTTTCTTTTCATTATGAAGAATCCCTCTATTGCCCAGCCACGAACCTCGAGCATTATCAGCCAGTAGTTCACCACTTGGGCTTACTCTATTTTGTAATGGCATTATCGAATTCCTCGAGTCGTAATTGGTTTAAATCGCTATTTATTATAGATGCTGCTCATCGTTGTCGTCTTCATGTACAAACAGCTCATTGATAATCGTAATATAACGTTCAGCTACGGCCCCTACTTCCCTATAGGCCATTTCAAGGATCATCTGAACTTGTTCATTGTTCTCTAGTGGCACATAGTTCTGTTTGTCCATATAAGACTCAATAACTGCAATTTTATCGTCACTACCGTCAAGAAACTCTCGAAAGTCTTTACTCGCTTTAGAACTGTTACACTCTTTGCAACTTGGAACCAGATTGCCAAGTTTATGCTCCCCTAAATAGACCTTATTGATCGGGATGGCATGCTCAATGACTAATTCCTTCGCCTCACCACAATAAGCACATTTATGATTAAAGTAGGCTTTAGTTTCTAACCAATCTTCTTCTGACAACTGCTCTGAGCCCAAGTTGCTAAGGACGTTTCTTACCAGTAAGTTCTGAGCATTGCCTATAGCATTTCCACGGTATCGGCTGTTTGCTTTACGACTTCGAAAGGAGGCTTTTTGTTTAGACGTTACCTTTGCGTCTAATAACAACCCCTCAAGCTGAGTTTCGTCATAGTCAATGCCAATTCGTTGAAGGTACTCCACAAACCAAACTGCGTCTTTTTCATACCACTGGCTACAAGCACGTACTGTTTTTCCGCGTACTAAGTATATGTTTGTCCAGTAACGTTTTGATCTTTCTGATGGAAGAGACCCCTTTTTAACCAAAAATGGAAAGTTGATATTAAATGTTCGTTTAGAATAACCAGCATCACAAAGCCTTTCGAACTCCGCGTGATCATTTTGCTCACAGTACTCGATAACTTTAGGTAGAAGTAGTTGTACAAGTTTGCCAACTTTCATGTGCTAGCCCCAATCAAAGTTCATTAACGGTACAGTTAAGTGTATATCCACAATTTTTATCTGCATTTTTTCTATATGTCGAACAACTCCAGAACTGACCGTACTTACCATTTCTTAGCTTCATCTCACTCCCACAACGCTTGCAGAGCGGTCGAATGTCGCCACACTCTTCGTTAATGCATTCCTGAAAGCCAGGCTTAATTGTACTGCTCATTGGGCTGCCACACTGGCTACAAGGGGTTTCTTTGTGTTTGCAGCGAGGATAGAAAGAGCAAGACAAGAACTTACCGTAGCGACTAACGCGCTCTTTCAATATTCCTGTTTTACAGCTGCTACAAGAAATCTGTTCAAACAATTTCTGTACAAACGATGCATCAAATTCATCGGTATCTACGAAGTATTTGTTCTTTATGAGTTCGACAACAAAATCACTGACATCAGTCATATCAGCTAATAGGTACGCTCTATGTTTTGCTCTGGTTAAAGCAACATAAAAAAGACGTCTCTCTTCAGCAAATTCGTAATCATCACCTTTAGGTAATAACGCGTCCACCAGCGGAGGGGTTACTTTTTGAGACGGAAAGCCGTGCTTACCCGTTGTTAATCCCGTAATGATTACATAGTCAGCTTCTTTACCCTTAGAGGCATGGAATGACTGACAGGTAATTTGTAGTGATGGGTATTGTCTATTAATTTCTTGAAGCTGAGTATAATCAGGCATTTGATGCCAAAACCTGGCTAGGAGATACACCTTATTCTGCGCTGGTTTACCTGAGGTATGAACGCAAGCCAAAACAGCATTAAGCGCTTTTTCTAGGGGAGATACACCTTGTTCATTTCTGCCTTGTCTGAGGATCGATACAGCAGGCTTGTTAACCTTAATAAGGGACTGAATGTCTTTTTTAATTTGTACTGGGTTTCTGGTGACAAATTGCGTTGCCACATCTCCAATCGCACTATTAAAACGAAACGTTAAATCCAATTTTGTTTCCGAAGTCGCACCGAAATACTCAACAAAATTAGTAGTCAGCTTTACGTCCGCGCCACTAAAGCGATAGATAGCCTGCCAATCATCCCCAACGCAAAATAGTGACGTACCAGGCAGTGAATCACGCAACGCTTTGACTAGCCTAGCTCTGGGCTCTGAGATGTCTTGAAACTCATCTACTAAAATGTATTTCCAGGACGAAACAAACTGTCCGGTTTGGACATACATCAATGCTTTACTGATCATGTCATTGAAATCTATCCACTGCTTTTTACGAAGAAACAGCTCATACCGATTGTGTAATGGATACAACAGCTCTAATGCTTTCTCTGTTTGCTTAGGATCGATTGAATTTCTAATGACGTTCTCTATCGCAACATCATCAAGACAAGCTGCTTTGTACATATCCACCAAAGCACTAAACAATTTAGCCAATTCTGTTACTTGGCCTAACTGGCGTAGATTATTAAGTAAATCCTGGGGCGGGATGGGGTTGAATTCGACTTCACGCTCCAACAATTTATGTTCAAGCACCTGAAGAAGCTTTCCAACTTTATGTTGGTGGTAGAACACCTCAACATAACCAGTCTGGTATTGCTTGTGCGTTTGGCGTTTCCATTCAATCGACTCTTGATAGCGATCTTTATCAATCCACGGGGCTGTATTACCGTGCTCATCAGTACCGTAGTATTCAATGTAAATATCGTGGTCTGGTAAATAAAAGTCTGGGTGATATTGACGATATTGATCTGTACTTACGTCAAATCGATAGCTCGCCTCATACTCATAATTAATTCCGTTTCTAAATAACCAGTTAGCAATGACAACCTCACCGTAACTCTTTACCTGGTCCCCTTTCAACGAACGGATGTCATTATCAGTTAAGTACTGTAGATACTCACCTTCACTTTGAAACTCAAAAGGGTTCTTATCAACAAAGTAATACGAGCTGAAGTACTCAAGTAAAGACTCACGGTAGCCATCATCAAGCATGAGTTGCTCTAGGTTATCGTTCATCCATTTTGATTTAGCTTTAATGTCGTCTTCAAATGGGGATAGGTTTGGTTTTGAACCTTCAACTTCAGCGATAATTTTCATACCCAAGCTATGGAAGGTGCTGGCTCTCACGTCATCAAAACCCAGTTTGTCTTTGATGCGCTCGTCCATTTCCTTAGCTGCAATACGGCCATAAGCCAGTAGCAAGATATCATTTGCAGTCGCTTGTTCACTATTAATCAGATACCCAGTTCTACCAACCATAACACTCGTTTTACCGGTACCCGCTCCGGCTAAAAGTAGATTGTTGTCGTTATCTGTAATACAAGCGATTCTCTGCTTCTCTGTTAACGGGTTAGATTCAACGTTGTCGAAAAACACTCCGTATTCTGTTAACTGCTTTTGGACGTAGGCATCTCGCATATTCTCAATATCTGACGGCTTCCAGGCACAAATTACATCGAGTGTCTGAGCGACCTTTTGGGCTAGTTCGCTTAACCCTAAAGCTGAGCGCCACCCCTTCCACCTTTTCGCTTCTTTATTTGCGATTGTTTGAAAGCTTTGAGTTTCAGACGTTCTAATAAAACTTACAGCAGAGGCGTTTTCCACTTGGTCCAAAAATGGAATCAGTTTCTGAGCGCTACTGTTGGCCCAAAAAGGAAAGAAAGTGTGTTTGTGTCGATGTGCAAATAGGTAGCTCAACATCGGAACGGACAAACCGACGTCATTTGTTTCAAACGACAAAACGCCACCTGAAAAGCCTAATTTGGCTACTGGAGGAGCAACTATCGTATCCCACTTGTACAACGTTTTTATATTGTCTTTGAAGATGGTAATACCGTCTTCGTTAACGTTTACCTGTTGTCGCTTGCCAAGAAGGTGTGCCAAAAAGTTGGTTTTGAGGAGAAGTTTCGTCATTAAAAATACAATCGCAAAGTTGGAATGATAACGTTATATGCAACTGTAGTTTACATGACAAAGTATGAACTATAGTGATCTACATCGGTATTGAAGGGAATAGAGCTCTGACTTTTACCCAGAGCCCTCTGAAGGTATTGAGCAAGAATTCAATTAGCGTCCTTTAAATAACTCGCCTCGATGATAACGAAGGTATGGTCTGTGATCCGGCATGATTCTAAATGCCATATCTTCCTTTAAACCGATCATATCCGGAGACTCCAAGTAGCTTGAAATAAGTACCTTTCCGTTATCATCAAAGGAGATAAAACGCTTTATCTACAACAGTGTTTTCGTTGTAACAGGAGGTATTTTCAGACGTAAACTGACCCATATATCAATCTCATTCGTTGATACATGAGTCGGTTGGATATGATGATTAAGTCTTAATAATTGTGACTTGGGTTGCTGTGCGTCATTACGGTATCAAACCAGGGTTCTGCCTTTGAGCGTAACACCGCATAATCTAATCAAACCTAAGGGGTCAAGCAAACGCCAAATGAGACAGTATCTAGTTCCTGACCTCAGTTCGACTTTGAATCCAATCAGATATATCAGAGCTTAACCATCTGTCCGTCTCGTTTACTCATCTTTATTAATATCCAGCTTTTTATTACACCAAGCCATAATTTTCTCTGCATAGATAGTAACAACACCAACACCTAGCATAAGAAAAATATAGAGCCATCCAAGCCAGTAAAAAGGCTTTGGCACATTCGGAGCTATAATTGCAGCTATGCTACCGAACGACATTAGCGAAAAAACAACTTTCCAGAATAATTCCTGCATAGTGAACCTTTAACTCAGTTAATAGAACACCCAAACTAGCATGTCTTATTTATTTCCAAAATCAGCATGTAGCACCACTCAAACGATCAAAGTAGTTGCATACGAAGGTATGCGTAAAGGAGAAATGGCTTTCCATAACTGTAAATGTTATCTGCTCTAGAATTAGCTTCTTCGCACGTCGGTCACAAGTGCGAAGAAGCTCTCCATTTTACTTGTTACAACCAACACGATGCTGAATCCACTCAGATATATCAGAGCTTAACCACCCTACACTTCTTGGCCCTAGTGAAACACTTTCAGGGAAATGCCCGTCTTTCATCCAGCTGTAAATTGTACTTCTGCTAACTCCGACAATTTGCTTAACTTCTTCTAAGCGCAATACTCTTAAATCTTCCATATCAATCACCTGTACACCGTAGTGCTTTCCAATAATTAAGTACTGTTTACAGTATTTAACTGCCGGTATTCTTCGCACAACTGACTTAAGGAAAAAACTAACTGGCGTTTAATCTGTACATTGAGCATCGTGATGGTTTCCTTTTAACTTCCAAATAAAACCAGCATAAAACTATGTGCAAAATTTCCTAAATGCGTGATACACATATCAGGAATACTAAAATCACGATATAACCAATTGTTTTAAAAGAAATTTAAAACTGATTACGAAAAAATGAGATAGAGTTACGACATTTACCAATGCAATAATTAGTCATAGATGAGACGTACATCACAAAATAAATCTAAATTTAAACCGAGGAGAACGTTATTAAATGAAGCGTAGGTTCGACGAACCACGAACCGAAGTGTTAAATGAAATTTTATGTTTGCTTGTTCAAAGCCCTAATTAAACATTATATTTCCCAATAAATAAACGAACAAAGTATTTTACTAAGCAACGAAATTAATTGTTGCTAGTAAGTCGACCTAGCATTATTTCTGGTAAAAAATCACCAATAAAACCAACACAAGTACTTATAATCAATCAGTTGAAAATACAGAATTGACTTCAACTATTTCATTACATGTTCAATTAAAACATTGTCGGCATATAGAACTAAACACAGATCGTATATCAAAGAGATAAATATATCGCTCTCGAATGATTTAAATAATAATTTTGGCGATTACCTTGTTGCGGTATCGCGCTGAAGGAAAACAATACATTACTTGAGTAACTATCCAATTGAATGTCGTCAACTCAACCACCTCAGTATAGGAGACTTACTTTCTCACTTAAATGCAGTCAGAAATTTGGGCAACATCACTCACATCATAGGTGCCACCTTTGTGCTGTACTACCTAAAGCCGTTAGAAAAGCATTGTCATTTTTGCCTACAAAAAAGCAGTAAAGTTAATTTCATTAAATCTACTACTTAACGAATGTAGTAACAAAAAGACATGTCTTTTTGTACTATATAGATACTAGTACTAAATCGCATGACTTTTTGTACTACGTGATTGTTGCTCCATCTTGATCGGTTTAGAAACTGACTAAAGGGCCAAACAACTGAACGTGGCACATTCTACTGGTTCCTAGCATTCGCTAGAACGAAAGGTATTCCTCCACTAAATTTAAAGCGTTTCCGTCCTGCTACAATGTTTAAAAAAAGGTCGAAACCACCATTTAGAGCACGGTTTTGCATCGTTCCCTGTTTGTTTTATCCGTTTTTCAAAGGTTTTTAATATATCTAAAAACTAAGCGGGGATTTTGGAACTACAGTTTTAATGTTATTGTGATTATATTGCTAGGTTAATTAAGGAAAGGGCATGAAGGACATACTTGACGGTTTGAAAGAACTTATTTTATTCACATTAGCTATCGTACTTTTGTTCCTAGGATGGGCTTTTTCTGGTGGTTTTACACCACTTGACATATTAGTACCATTGGCCATTATGATTCATTACATCTGGGATTTTAAATTTAAAAATAAAAATCAGTGATACTTAACGCACCAATTAAGGAGGTAACATGTGGTTTTCAGTAATTATAATTTATTCTTTATTCCTCTACTCTAAATATAGGAAAGGCTATTTCTACTTATCAAAACCTAAAAGGAGTTCACCCAATGGCGACTCCATATACGAAGAGGATCATAGACATTCACTCAATCATACATTATCACTCGGAAATATTTACCACAAAAATGACTAATGGTTGTACTGTTCTCTGGGAGAAATTTTTTGGAAATAAAGTATAAGTATAGTTGTGATAGAAAGAAACTAACTATTGGGGTGTTTCTATGTTAAAAAAATCGTTAGGACCTATATTTCATTATTCATTGTGACCGTTTAAATATGCGAACATTAAACGGGTCAAAAATCATTGATATCAGACACAAATGCATCTACTGCTTGTCGGATATTTAAAGCAAAGACCTCAGCAAGCTTTGACATTGGTTTGTGAGCAGGTGTCAGTATTGCGTGATCATAAGCTATAGCTGGAGCAAAGGGGCGAAATACAACGTTCCCTTGATTTCCTTTATATAGTTTGTAACTAGCTGCACTGATGGGGTCACAGATACAAGCACATAGCTGTTGTTCGACAAACTCAAAACCAGAGATGTAGTTCTGTAGCTCAAATCTAGGTCGATAAGTGACGTTATGTTCTTCAAATAACAGTCTTGTGTGTTCACTTGCTGAATGACGGGTAAACAGCGCTGCTAGTGGAACATTATCTAAGTCTTTTGGAGTAATGAGCGGTTTACTCGCTAAAGGGTGATCCTTGTGTAATGCACACACTCCCTCAAGCTGTATAGGTTCTACATGAAATGAATCTCTGTCCTTAGGCAGCTCTGAATAACCTATATCGTACTGCTGAGATGCAATCCAGTCTTGAACAATAGTAGAACTTCGCATCATCATGGATACTTCTACTTCAGGTCTGTCCTTTACATATTCGGCAATAACGTGCGGCATAAAAAATAATGCTGCAGCAGGCATACAAGCAATACGTAACTTCCCTCTAGTGAGGTTTTTCACTTCTGCCATTAACTGCGTTGAACGCGTTAAACGCTCTAAAATCGCATCAGTTTCTTCTAGCAAAAAATATGCTTCAGGGTTGGGGATTAAACGCCCCTTTTGTCGTTCAAAAAGTGTCAACCCTAGCTCCTTCTCAAGACCTACGATCATAGAGCTCACTGCAGGTTGAGTTCGGCATAAAGTTTTTGCAGCCACAGTCACCGATCCCGAACGCATTACAGCACGGAACGTTTCTAATTGTTTTATCGAAAGATTGCTCATGACACCCTATAAGTAAAATTTATGACTTTAGAGTAATTTTAAATTTGTTTTTATTGATTGTCACCAATAAAATAACCAAATAATTACAAATACAACAATAAGGAAACATACAGTGGAGCAAAAATTTCGATACTTGCTCACGGCCTTAATTGCATCAGTAGCTCTAATGCAATTTGTTCAGGTCGTGACACGATATATTTTTGAGGTCCCAATTATGGGACTCGAAGAATCAATGGTCATTCCTACAATCTGGCTATATATGCTTGGGGCAGTTAATGCTTCAAGAGAAGACTCTCAGATACGAGCAAATGTCTTAGAAATTTTCATCAAAAGTGAACGCGGGCACACAATTTTGGCACTAGTAGGCGAAATTATAAGTTTTATTATTTCGAGCTGGCTTACTTACTGGGCATGGGATTATGTCAAGTACGCTTGGCGCGTATGGAAAGAAAGCCCCACTCTCTATATACCTACTTTTTATCATGAATGTTCCGTATTCATCGGACTTCTTCTGATCACACTTTTTATTGCCATACATATCGTAAAGCTGGTTAACCAACTTAGAACTCCATCGTCTTTCGTAAATAAGGTGAAACAATGATTGAAGTCGCTCTATTAGCCGTCTCAGTTTTAGTCATACTACTGACTCTCGGCGTTCCCCTTCCATTTTGTTTCGGCGGTGCACTGATGGTCATGAGTTTTGCCGGTGACATGTCGATGAAAGGCAACATGATGTGGGGCGCTGGGCAATTAATGAACCCCGTTTTGTTGGCTATTCCCCTATTTGTATTGGCAGGAACCATAATGAGTAGAAGTGGAATCGCTGCTAGTCTATTAGGTTTTGTGAACGTATTTGTCGGTCATATACGCGGTGGTCTAGGTATCGTAGCTTCTGTTAGTTGCGCGATTATCGGTGCCATTTCTGGAAGCGGATTAACTGGTATTGCGGCTATCGGGCCACTTCTTATCCCCGAGATGGAAAAACGAGGCTACCCGCGAGCTTATGCGACAGCACTCATTGCTAACTCGTCAATATTAGGTCTACTCATTCCGCCAAGCGTGACAATGATTGTTTATGGTTGGGTTACTGACACATCAATTCTGGCTTGTTTCCTCGCGACACTTGGTCCTGGATTGTTGGTTACGTTCAACTTTGCCGCAATCAATATGTTTATGGCTCGTAAGTTCCCACTTGTTTTAGATGACAAGCTGAGCTTACCAGAGATGTTTAAGAAAGCTTCTAGCCAAACATTTAACGCGGTGCCTGCTTTATTGATGCCAGTAATTATCCTTGGTGGTATTTATGGCGGCATTATGACTCCAACAGAAGCTGCGGCAGTTGCTGTTATCTATGCTGTTCCAGTCGGCTTTATGATCTATAAAGGATTGAGTTGGAAGACATTATTAGAATCCGGCAAAGAGTCTGCAACAGCGGTTGGATCTATCATGTTTATGATTTTATTCAGTCTAATTCTTAGCCAAATGTTTGTTGTAGAAGGAATCCCCCAACAATTAGTTGAAGCTATCTTCAATATTACTGATGACAAATTTTTATTACTAATTTTTATTAATCTGTTGTTGTTTGTCGTTGGTATGGTCGTGAACGATTTGACTGCAATCATTCTTATAGCGCCTTTGCTTTTGCCACTAATGACGGCAATTGGCATCAGCCCAATTCAATTTGCTGCAATCATGGGAGTCAATACCGCGATGGGCGGAGTGACCCCACCATATGCGTCAATCCTATACCTTGGTGCTCGCATTGGTAACGTAAAATTCTCTGAAGTTGTTGGGCCGGCAATGCTACTCATTTTATTTGGGTATCTACCTGTCGTAATTCTTACGTCTTTTTGGTCAGAATTATCTCTGTACCTCCCTACTATGTTTGGTTATTAAAAGGAAATTAACAATGTTAAAAACAAGTAAGTTAAAACCATTAAAAACAATAAAGAATGTCACTATGTTGGCATCACTTATGGCCGCCGCCCTAAGTACTTTCCCTGCACATGCTACAACGCTAAAAATCAGTCATGTACGCCCACAAGGTACCGTAGTTGATAATGACATCAAGCAGTTAAGCAACGATCTAAAAGCCTCGACAGATGGCGACCTTAAACTAAAAGTCTATGCTGCTAACGCTTTAGGTGATTACACGTTAGTACAGGAACGAATTTCAATTGGTGCAATTGATATGGCATTGCAACCAGCCTCCACATCTACCGACCGTAGAATGCAAATTGGTTTATTACCTTTCTTAGCAAACGATTGGCAAGAAGCTCAAAATATCTACGGTTCAAATGCACCAGTACGCGAAGCAATGGAAGAGCTATTTGCTAAACAAGATATAACATTGCTCGCAGCCTACCCTGTTTACTTTGGAGGAATTTCGTTAAACCGTAATGCAGTTGGTGCTGGTGATCCCGATATAACCAAAGGTATTAAGCTTCGTGTACCACCGATCAAGAGTTTCCAGTTATTAGCAGATAACGTCGGCTATATTGGTTCACCCCTACCTTTTTCAGAAGCTTTTACGGCAGTACAAACTGGTGTAGTTGATGGTGTTATTGGTTCTGGAGCTGAAGGCTATTACGCTTCATTCCGTGATGTAACAAAAACCTATATTCCTCTCAATACCCACTTCGAAATCTGGTACCTGATGATCAATTCTGAGCGCTTAGAAGATCTCGATGAAGCAGAGAGAGCAGCTCTCAAAACAGCCGCAGCTCAATTTGAAAACCGTCGTTGGGGCGCTGCACAACTAGACCAGAAAGCCAATGAACAAAAACTGGTAGAAGCTGGTGCAACAATCATAGAAATGACTCCAAGTCAGTTGAGCAAAACAGCTAACAAAGTACGCGCTACAGTATGGCCTCAAATTATTGACGATATCGGTTCTGATTGGAGCCAGCCAATCTTAGACAAAGCGCTTAATTAAGAAACACCAACCAAAGGGGGCACCCCTGCCCCCTCAACGAAAGCATAAGAGAATGTTATGAAACCGGAATATATTGTTGTCGGTGGCGGAATTGTGGGTTGCGCACTAGCTTATGGCCTTCTTAAAGCGGGTCATCAGGTAACAGTACTGGATGGCGGCGACCTCGATCATCGTGCATCTCGTGGCAATTTTGGCTTGGTTTGGTTGTCGAGTAAAGGGCTCGACGCACCTCACTATGCAGCATGGACTCGCCGATCTGTAAAGTTATGGAAAGAGCTCGCAGAAGAATTAGAAAACGTTACCGGACATAGGCTTAACCTAGTGCAAGAAGGGGGATACGATTTCCACTTCTGTGAAGAAGAATTAATGGCTAAAGCTAAGCAGTATGAGCACCTACGTAAGCAATTGAATAGCGACCATCCATATGAAATTTGGGATCGCAAACGCCTAATACAGGAGGAGCCCGAAATTGGCCCTGACGTCGTCGGTGCAATTTACGGAGCAGAAGATGGTCATGTCAATCCATTGAAGTTACTCAATGCGTATACTGCAGCGATCCGAAAGCTCGGTGCTAATTTAATTACTGGAACGAATGTGTCTGATATTAACCAAGATAAGTCGGGAACGTTTCAAGTCACATTAGAAGATGGGAGGATTTATTCTAGCGACAAAGTTGTTTTGTCTGCAGGTTTAGGAGCAGCTCAATTAGGCCCAAAACTCAACTTCAAAGCATTAGTCTCTCCTCAAAAAGGACAAGTTTTAATCACTGAAAAGCTCCCCAAAAAGATGAAGCGCCCCTCCGGTATTATTCGCCAGGTAGATGAAGGTGGTATCCAGATAGGAGACTCTAAGGAAAATGCTGGATTTGACAACAATGACACCATCGAAACTACAGCTGCTATAGCTGAGCGAGCGATTGCTGTTTATCCATTTTTAGAGCACACCAGGCTAATTCGAAGTTGGGGTGCGACTCGGATCGTTTCACCTGATGGCCTACCAATATATCAACAATCAAAAACACATCCAGGAGCTTACCTAGTGAGTTGCCACAGCGGTATTACACTAGCCGCAGTCCATAGTTATTTGTTACCGCATTGGCTTGAGCAATCTACTAACGCACCAGATTTGGAGGTATTCAGTGAAGACAGATTCTAGATTCCAACGACTTGCCTCGGATAAAGAGAAAGCATCAATTCAGTTTGAATGGGAAGGTCAATATTACATGGCGTATGACGGAGATACCATAGCTGCAGCATTGCTAGCAGCAACGTTAGATCATACTCGTACAACGCCTCAATCCGGCTCACCAAGAGCACCGTTTTGTATGATGGGTAGTTGCTTTGAGTGCCGCGTTGAAGTCGATGGAGAACCTAACGTTCAAGCTTGCATGAATTTGATTAAAGACGGCATGAAAATTCGCCGACAAACAATGTAATAGGAGGTTTCATGCTAGAACAATCAAACATGAATTTTGATGTGTGTGTGATCGGAGCTGGGCCTGCAGGAATGGCTGCGGCAGTTCAATGCGCTATTGCGGGAGCAAATGTCATGGTTATCGACGAGCAAGCTCAACCAGGAGGCCAAATTTATAGAGCCATACAAGAATCAGGTCACCCACACGGACATATCTTCGGGCCAGATTATTTAAGAGGTGCCGAACTCGTTAAAACTTTTAACCAAGCTAACATCTCTTATTTCTCTGGCGCTACGTTATGGCGAATTGATTCGGACAACGCGGTTTATTGGAGTCGCGATGGGAAAGCTCAAAAAGCGACCGCGAAAAAAATCATCATAGCAACGGGGGCAATTGAGAGACCATTCCCATTCTCAGGTTGGACACTACCAGGGGTGATGACAGCTGGGGCTTGCCAAATCATGATGAAAACATCAGGCATTGTCCCTAAAGATGCAATCTTGGTTGGAACAGGTCCCCTTCTCTACCTACTCGCCGTACAGATGAGCGATGCCGGCGCTACACCGAAGGCCATTGTCGATACTCAGCAAAGCGCAAGTTACTTTAAAGCAGCCGGATATTGGTTGAATGCATGGCAAGGACGCAATTACATAGCCAAAGGCTTAACGCTCCTTTCCAAGATTCATAAGCTTGGGATCAAGCGCTATACATCTTCTACTCACATTGAAGCACTAGGTAGCCAACGTTTAGAAGGCTTAACCTTTCAAAGCTCAGGAAGAACCGTCGATCTTAAAGGTGAAACTGTCTTAGCACATATTGGAGTGATTCCTAACGTCCAACTCACTCGCGCTATGGGGTTGGAACATGTTTGGGATTCATTACAAGTTTGCTGGAAGCCTAAGTTAGACAGTAACAACATGAGTTCACGTTACGGTGTCTTTGTTGCTGGCGACAGCGGGGGCATTGGAGGAGCAATCGTTGCAGAATTACAAGGTGAGCTCGTCGCACAAAAAACTCTGCAAGATCTTGAGCTTAACGGTAATCTCATAACTAAAAATAACGATAACCCCATAAAAGCAATAATAAACAAAGAGCTATCAGTACGACCGTTTCTTGATGCGCTGTATACCCCACCTAAGCAAGCCCTCACCCCCAGCGACCAAACGATCGTTTGTCGGTGTGAAGAAGTAACAGCAAAACAAATCCGCGATCACGTAGATCAGGGAGCCTGTGGGATTAATCAAATAAAAACGTTCACTCGCTGTGGCATGGGCCCGTGTCAAGGACGCTATTGCGGATCAACGGTGGCCCATATTATTAGTGACAAAGTCGGCATTTCAATGGAAAAAGTAGGCTACTACCGACTACGCAACCCTATTAAACCATTGAAACTTGGAGAGCTAGCAAGTCTCACCCCCGCAAAGAGTTCATTTATTAAAAAATATAAAAAAGGAAATATTAAATATGAGCAAGATACAGAGACTGCATACTAATCAACGTATGAGCAAAATTGTGACCCATAACGACACAATATATTTATGTGGTCAGGTCGGAGTCCGTGGTACAAGCGTTACAGAGCAAACTAAAGAAGCGCTTACAAGAGTAGAAAGCCTTCTTGTTGAAGCGGGAAGTGATTGTCAGCATGTTTTACAGGTCACAGTATGGCTAGCTGATATGAGCGATTTCAATGAAATGAATACAGTATGGGATGAATGGTTTGATGAAGGGTTCGCACCTGCGCGTGCTTGTGGTGAAGCGAAGCTCGCTAGCCCTGAACTCAAGGTCGAGCTACTTGTGATTGCAGCACGCAAAACCAATATTCAAAATTTGTAGCGATTATCCACCGGTGAAGTCCATGTGTTAACGGTCTAGTTATTGAACTAGACCGTTAACAGAACCATAAATTACATTTTGAAATATATAAGGGCTTGTCTAAAACTCTCCCATTAAGCGTTTGTACTCCACGTCATCTTCATACATCTTGTGGAATACTTTATATTTCGCGTCATAGAACCGCTTAATCTTTTCAGTTTGGGGCATTACGCTCTTACTGATGCGACTCATGGCATTCATAGCGTCTGGGATATCACTGTAGAAGTCAGCGGCGACAGAGCCGAGCATTGCAGAGCCCAGCAATACCGCTTCGCTTTCTTCCGGCAACAAAATCATACAGCCAGTGGCGTTAGCATGTTCCTGTAAGAATACACTATTCTTAGTACCACCACCGCAAGCCATAATGGTATCAATCTCGTATCCAGATTCGTTCATCACTTCAATGATATGACGTGTACCTAAAGCAATACATAGACAGGATCTTAAGAGCTAACTTGTTTATTTAGATAGAAAAAAGGCTTCAT
>NZ_JBFSTZ010000014.1:0-136195 GCF_041467155.1 Vibrio sp. 10N.247.310.23
ACAACACCCAGCGTGAGCGCTTGACCCATTGCCTCGCTTTTTTATCTTGCTTGAGCTTGTTGGCTTGGTCGACTCTGACTCTATCCATGACCTCACGACCGAACTTAGCGACAACATGGAATAAGTCGTAAACGATTTTTGCGTTCGGGCAATGCGCTTGAACTTCAAGGTCAAAAGCCGTATTCATGTCCATCGCGACCGCTTCGATATTATTGCCATGCTTGCCTAACAGCTCGAAGAACGGTCGTATGTCCTTGCGGCTACGGCCTAACCCTATCCAAATAACTTGGTGAGTCTTAGCGTCAGCGATGACCGTGGCATACCGATGTCCTTTAAAGATAGCGAACTCATCCATGACGAGTTGCCTTAGCCCCTCCCATTTCACTGACGGTACCACTTGGCGAAGTCGGCGTTTATCTATCTCTTTAATGGTGTGCCAATGTACGCTTGTTAACTGGGAGATATGCTTAATGGGAAGAAGAGGCAGCAGTTGTTCTATATAACTTTTTAAGCGCTTCGTGATGCGAGCATAAGGCTCTAGCCAAGATAGAGACTCTGTTTTTATGCCGCAGTCACGACACTTGATTCTTCGTGTTTGAACGGAAAGTTCAACAGGAACACCGAGCAACATGGCCTCTTTTACATGACGCCATTGATACTCATGAATAGCCTCGGCCTCGAGACCACAAAGGCACTTAGCCTCAGAGTTAGGTTTAAGAGTCAGGGTAATAAGTGATGCTGTCTGGTGAGACTTTACTATTTGAAAGCCTTCCCAGAATGAAGATAGGAAAGTATGATTCGGCATGAAAACGGTAGTTTGTGTATGATTTTTGTTTGGCGACTAAACCATATCACTTACTACCGTTTTTGTTTTTAGTTCCCGCTAATCCGCGATGAACCATAAAAAAGGCCACCTGATGGTAGCCTTTCAATATTTATCTAGTGAGTAATCGGATTACTAAGCTAGTTGAGCTTTAAGGTGCTCGATAACCGTGTCCATTGCGATAGCTTCTTTATCACCAGTACGACGGTTTTTGTATTCGAAGTTACCTTCGTCCATGCTGCGATCACCGATAACGATAGTGTGAGGAATACCCACTAGCTCGATATCTTTAAACATAACACCTGGGCGCTCTTTACGGTCATCGAATAGAACTTCGATACCCATAGCTGTTAATTCAGCGTATAGCTTCTCAGCTGCTTCTTTAACGCGCTCAGATTTGTGCATGTTCATTGGTACGATAGCAACTTGGAACGGTGCTAGTGCGTCTGGCCAAGTGATACCGAATTTATCGTGGTTTTGCTCGATAGCAGATGCAACAACACGTGAAACACCGATACCGTAACAACCCATTTCTAGGATTACGCTCTTGCCGTCAGGACCAAGCACGTTACAGTTCATTGCTTTAGAGTAAGTATTACCCAGTTGGAAGATGTGACCAACTTCGATACCGCGCTTAAGTTGGATTGTACCTTGACCACATGGGCTTAGGTCGCCTTCAACTACGTTACGTAGATCTTCAATTTGAGCAAGCTCAACATCACGACCCCAGTTAATACCGAAGTAGTGCTTACCGTCTACGTTTGCGCCAGCGCCAAAGTCGCTCATTACAGCAACAGAGCGGTCAACGATGAATGGTAGCTCTAGGCCAACAGGGCCAAGTGAACCTGGACCTGCACCAACAAGTGCGCGGATTTCTTCTTCAGAAGCCATCTCTAGCGGAGCAGCAACTTGTGGAAGGTTCTCTGCTTTCACTTCGTTAAGCTCGTGGTCACCACGGATGATCAGAGCAATAATATCTGCTTCTACTTCATCAGAAGCTTTAACGAATAGAGTCTTAACTGTCTTCTCGATTGCTAGACCGTGTTGCTCTACCAATTCTGCGATAGTTTTCGCGTTTGGTGTATCAACCAGTTCCATCTCTTGAGTTGGTGCTGCAGCATCTTCAGTAGGAGCAAGTGCTTCTGCTTTTTCGATGTTTGCTGCGTAATCTGACTCAGTTGAGAATGCGATTAGGTCTTCGCCGCTTTCAGCAAGAACGTGGAACTCTTGAGAGCCGCTGCCGCCGATTGCGCCAGAGTCTGCCAATACTGGACGATACTCAAGGCCCATGCGGTCGAATGCTTTACAGTAAGCATCGTGCATCGCTTGGTAAGACTTTTCTAAGCCTTCTTTATCGATATCAAAGCTGTACGCATCCATCATAGAGAATTCACGTGCACGCATTACGCCAAAACGAGGGCGGCGCTCATCACGGAATTTAGTCTGGATTTGGTACAGATTTAGAGGTAGCTGTTTGTAAGAGCTGATCTCGTTACGTACTAGGCTCGTTACTACTTCTTCAGCTGTTGGGCTAAGAACAAACGGACGAGAGTGACGGTCTGTGAAACGAAGTAGCTCAGGCCCCATCTTTTCAGAACGGCCAGTCTCTTCCCAAAGCTCAAACGGTTGAACTACGGGCATCAAGATTTCAACGGCACCTGCATTATCGATCTCTTGGCGAACGATATTTTCGACTTTACGCAGTACACGTAGACCAGTAGGTAGCCAAGTATATAAACCTGAAGCTAGCTTACGGATCATACCTGCACGTAGCATCAGCTGGTGGCTGATAACTTCTGCGTCGTTTGGAGTCTCTTTCAGAGTAGAAAGAAGGTAGTTACTGGTACGCATTCTATGGTATCCGTTTCATCATTGATAAAAGAAAACTTGCTGTCGTTCGTAACCACAGCAAATCTGATATAGCCGCATATAATATCAGCCTATTTGGGATCTCAAAAGCGTTCAATGTCAGTTACATTGATGAAAAGCGTTTCAACCACGAATTTCACGTTAAGATTGAACAAATTTACCGCATATTCCTTGTTGTCAGGCTTGCCTTTTTTATAGGCAGGTCGCGGATCTTGACCAAGCACTTCTTTGATCACTTGAATGATATGGCGTGCCTGCGGGTGACCAGACAGCTTACTTTGGGCTTGCTGAGAGAAGTTCACATCTAACACTTCAGGTTCATCGGCGGCAAACCCTCCTAGTGCATCGGGAATTGAATCCGAGTAGGAGATATAAGGTTTGATGTCGATGATAGGCGTACCGTCAACGAGATCGACGCTGCCCAAGTCCAACCAAGTTTGTCCTTTTTCTTGATAGACACCTTTGAGCTCAACCGCGGACATACCAATCCCATTCGGTCTGAATGTCGCACGTGATGCGAAAACACCGATACGTTCATTGCCGCCAAGTCGAGGCGGCCTCACAGTTGGTTTCCAGCCCGCTTCAAGGTTCTTATCGAACAGAAACAACAACCAAACATGGCTAAATTGCTCTATATCACGAACAGACTCAAGGCAGTTTGCTGCATCAACCAATCTGACTCTTGAGGTGGATGTGGGTACCAACCTGGGCTGCCTTGGCACAGCGAACTTCTCTTTATAAGGAGACTCAATAAAGCCAACAGGTTCAATTGTGTACATAGTTGGGTGTTCTCTGATTACGATTAAGACGGAAAAATATCATAAAATCGCTTGTTTTTCTTTTGATAACAATTGTCACTTGTAGTGTTATAACATATCAAGTTGGTTATTTAAGGGGAATACAATGAAACCGAATATCCATCCAGATTACCGTCCCGTGGTTTTTCATGACACCAGTGTCGATGAGTACTTCTTAATCGGCTCAACGCTAAAAACAGACCGTACTATCGAATGGGAAGTCGGCAATATTTGCCCTTACTTCACGATTGAGGTGTCGCCAAAGTCGCATCCTTTCTATACGGGCAAACAACGAGTGCTACATAAAGAGGGACGCGTTGCGAACTTCACTCGTCGTTTTGGTCAATTAGGTAAGGGAGCGAAATAGAATGAAAGTTGTGAAATCACTTAAAAGCGCGAAAAGCCGCCATCCTGATTGCCAGATAGTAAAGCGCAGAGGTCGTCATTATGTTATCTGCAAAACCAATCCGAGATTCAAAGCGGTTCAGAATTAGTCAGTCAAATTGATGTGACGCGAGTGTAAAAACGAGGGGAAAGTCAAACTTCATTCATTTGTCTGTTTTTCTTTTCCCTCGAGAAGAACCTGACAGGATATTGTGTATTAACTTATCGTATGGTGTGTTTTATTTTCAAGTGAATCAATGGGTTATACTATCACTTATATTTGTAGTGAATGTGTAATTGTGAATTATAAATCTAGATTTTGTATTTAATGTAGATTTATTTGCTAATTAATTGTTCAAATAGAGTTAAAAATCGCCGTCTTCTACACATTTTGTAACATTTTGAATTTCTAATTGATAATTTTGTCGCGTACCCTTCGCTGGCAATTTGAACATTTTTGTCACAATTGCATAGGAATCACTACAAGGAGGGAACTGATGAGTTCATCAGCTTCAATAAAAAACAACTCGCCAAAGAAACCTATTTTTACCCGTTTTCTCGATGGTGTTGAATATTTGGGGAACCTATTACCCCACCCGATCACTCTTTTCGCAATCTTCTGTGTCGCTATTCTAGTTACTTCAGGTATCGCTGGATATTTTGAAGTCTCTGTTATGGACCCTCGTCCAGAAGGTGCTCCAGGTCGTGCTGCTGACGGCATGATCTACGTTGTAAGCTTACTTAATGCTGAAGGCTTACAGCTCATTGTTACTAATCTAGTGACAAACTTTGTTGGCTTTGCGCCATTAGGTACCGTGCTTGTTGCAATGCTAGGTGTAGCGATTGCTGAGCACTCAGGTCTATTATCTGCGGCGATGCGTGGCATGGTAATGGGCGCATCTAAGCGCATGGTTACGGTAACCGTAGTTTTCGCAGGTATTATCTCTAACACGGCTTCAGAGCTTGGCTATGTAGTACTTATCCCGCTTGCAGCAATGCTTTTCCACTCTTTGGGTCGTCACCCATTAGCAGGTCTAGCGGCAGCATTTGCTGGTGTATCTGGTGGTTACTCTGCAAACCTTCTAATCGGTACGGTTGACCCGCTGCTTTCTGGTATTACTACAACAGCAGCACAAATGATTGACCCGACTTACAACGTTGGTCCTGAATCAAACTGGTACTTCATGTTTGTTTCTACTTTCTTCATCGCGATTACAGGTGCATTTGTAACTGAGAAGATTGTTGAACCAAAACTGGGTAAATACAACGACGAAGAAGCGTCTGAAGATTTATCAAATGATTCAATGGGCAAGCTAACAGACGTTGAGAAGAAAGGCCTTAAGTTTGCGGGTATCGCAGTGCTAGCGGTTTCAGCGCTTCTTGCTTGGACGATTGTTCCAGCTGATGGTGTTCTACGTTCAGCAGCAGGTACGGTTTCAGGTTCTCCATTCCTGAAAAGTATCGTAGCGTTCATCTTCGTATTCTTCGCAGTTCCTGGTTTTGTTTACGGTAAAGTTACCGGCACAATGAAAACAGACCGTGATGTAATCAATGCAATGTCTAAGTCTATGTCTTCAATGGGCATGTACATCGTACTTGTGTTCTTCGCTGCTCAGTTTGTTGCTTTCTTCAAGTGGACTAACTTCGGTCAAGTATTCGCAGTTGCAGGTGCTACTTTCCTACAGGATATCGGCCTAACGGGTCCAATGTTGTTCTTCGCATTCATCCTAATGTGTGGCTTCATTAACCTGATGATCGGTTCGGCTTCTGCTCAGTGGGCAGTAACAGCGCCAATCTTCGTTCCAATGCTAATGTTAGTAGGTTACGCACCTGAAACGATTCAAGCGGCTTACCGTATCGGTGATTCAACAACCAACATCATTACGCCAATGATGAGCTACTTTGGTCTTATCCTAGCTGTAGCGACGCGTTACATGAAGAACCTAGGTATCGGTACTCTGATTGCAACTATGCTTCCATACTCAATCGTATTCTTGGTTGGTTGGAGCTTAATGTTCTACGTTTGGGTATTCGTATTTGGCCTACCAGTAGGTCCAGGTGCTGCAACGTACTACACGCCTTAGTTGTAGAGTAGGGGAAACCTTCTTCTAATTGATATTAAAAAAACCTGCATTGTTTGCAGGTTTTTTGATTTTTTATGGAGAGATAGAACTAGGTTAAGCTCGGATGAGCCAGCTAGCGTTTGGCTAGAATTCTATCTAAGTGGTTGGCAAACTCACGACGGTCGGTTTGAGAAAGGGCACTTGGTCCACCCGTTTGGATGCCACTTGAGCGCATGGTATCCATAAAGTCACGAATGTTCAGACGCGCTTTAATGGTCTCTTTGGTGTAAAGCTCACCACGAGAGCTGAGTGCTTGCCCACCTTTAGTGATCACTTCGTCAGCCAGAGGGATATCGGATGTAATCACAAGATCGCCGGGTTCAGTGCGCTTTACGATTTCATCATCAGCAATATCAAACCCGCTTGGCACTTGAATTGAGTGAATGTTATTGCGTTTAGGAACGGGAACCAGATGGTTTGCCACAAAGGTACATTCAACCCCTGTGCGCTCAGCTGCGCGTACGATTGTTTCTCGGATAACCTTTGGACAAGCGTCCGCATCAACCCATATCTTCATAGTGTTCTATTTCTCTGTTAGCTTATTTATCGGTCAACTTATTGCTCAGTTGCCTTATTGATCAGTTAGTTTAGCTTCAAGCATGGCAACGCGAGCAGTGAGTTCAAGGATTTGCTTTTCCAGTTGGCTAACACGATCAAGTGCTGGCTCTTCTTGTGTCGCGACTTCAACTTTAGGAACACGATTTGCGCTTTTCCAGCTCTTGATGGTCGTGATTAAAGCGGGCATCGGAACGGATGTGCTCATACGAGCCTTAACTAAAGCAACTGTCGGCTCTTTCCCTTGCGCTTGCAGTCCTTCAAGCACTGATTTCAACTCTTCAGAAACATCTTTTGTCAGCATGTTGATCTCCATTTTTAGTCTTTAGTCATTTTACTCGCTCTGGTGAATGATAGCGAATCATAAAACCGCCCATGGCTTGTGAGAGATCTCTTACAAAGGTTGTGAGATAACACGAATACATCGCTAGAGAGATTGATGTGCACATGGTTAAGGTGTTGAATTTTAATTGTTTTATATAATTAACAACTTTCTTGAATTCAAAATGTGATGCAAATCTATTGTCCGAAATCCTAAATCGCGTAAATTAAACCTTGTCGGAAGGATTCTGACACGGAACAGGAAAGCACCAAGGATTTGGTTATCTTCAGGATGAAGATTTGGTTACTTAGGATTGAGTGATCAAGCATGGAGCGTAAGGACATTGTAGGGATACAGTCAGTTAACAGGAAGTTAGCTGCAACGGAATGACAATGGACACCTTTAGGATTAAAGGGTTGGATTAGCATCAGGACGATGTAAAGGACACCGCTCACGGAACAAGTGATGTGCGCTAACTAGGATTGTTAGCTTTCAGGATGATTGGACACCGCTAGGACGGCGAAGTAAAGGAAAGAGCTGAAGGATTACAGCCACTATTATGGATGATGCATGGAGCATTAATTAGTAGCCGGACTGCTGCGAGTAAGACCCTAGCCCTGACACTTCGGTGTCGGGGCTTTTCTTTTCCTAAGGCTTTTTCTCTATCTAGGGGCTCTCTTTAATTCAGGAGCTTTTATCTAAGCACGCGACATCTGCTTTTTTGCTAATGGTCAACACAAGGAGTGTTTTATGACGATAGCAACCTCAAGAACGCTGTTGGTACCTTATACCGAGCAGTTAGAACATGACTTTATCAAGTTGAATTGCTGCCCCATCAATCGTGCTGAAATGAACGGGCCGCATTCTATTGCCTCTGCAAAACACCTATTTCAAGAAATACTGAACGACAACGTTGGTTTTTGCCGAGCCATTATCCACAACCAAACCCGCGAATACCTCGGGCATTTGTTTGTTTCGTCTGAAGAAGGGAAGCATGAACTGGGATTTATTCTGGACAAGGAGTTTTGGAATCAAGGCCTTGCTAGTGAAGTGCTAAAACCTTTCTTTAGTTTGGTTTGTTTTGAAGAACACCTAACGAATGTTGTCGCGACCGTTAATGTTGGTCATAACCCATCAATTAAGTTACTTGAAAAGTTAGGCTTTGCATTTAAAGAGACCAAACAAGATCAGTTTGGCCCTTATCATGAATATAGTTATACCGCGTATTGCGACGTTACATTCTATGAGGCTGTAGCTCAAACCGCATAGAACGGAAGCCCACCATGGTCAGTTTCCCTTGGTACAGGTCATCACCTAACGCTGAAAACTCAAATTGATACACGGTGTGCCAGCGCCAAATGGTGGTGAGCTCATGGCGCATCTTAAGTTTATGACCACTAAAGGCAACACTTAATAGCTGTAAGTCGAGCTCTTTACATTTTCTCGCAATGGCAGCTTTCGCAAGCTCGGATTGCCTGCGCTGTTGCCAAAACAGAAAGCAAAAGAAGCACAGCATCAAAATAGCCAATAAGTTATCTATCATTTAATCCATACTTCCTTTTATCTCTCTATTCCGTTCGTGATTTGAGCTTTTTGTTATGAGCTACTGAGCTGTTCTGTCTGGTATCTATTGCGACTTAGCCGCTTGTTGTAATTCTACAAGTGCATTGGCGAGTTCTGGTGATGGGTTCGAGTTCAATAATGGTAAAAATACCATTCTCAGTGTCGGAATCATCACTAAATCTGCAAATAACTGATTGAACAAGTTTTGGTTGCCCGTTTGTGCGAGACGCAGCAAGAACTGCTCAGCAATCGCAGGATCTTGCAGTGCGTGCCAGCTGCGACCAGCCAAACCAATCAATACTTCTTGGTGGCTTAAGCGCGGGCTAGCCAGAACTTGGTTAATTACGGCGTTGGTTGTGCTTTGCTCTGCGCCAGAAAGGGCACGTACCAGTGCTGACAGTAAGAACAGATCTGGCTCTTGACTGTTAATCTCATTCTCTGCCATTTCTTGTAAGCGTTGAGCGAGCTTGTCATTGATTTGCGTATGCTCAAGCGCCCCGAGAGTCGCGTATAGAGGTTCTGAAGGCAGCTTATTCAATGCTTTGCGAATCGCGACACCATTTTGTTGGCTGCCTAAACGAGCACACATATCAGTGATGCCTTGTAGGCCAACGGTTTTCCAGTTGTCCCAGCCTAGATCGCCTGTGAAGTAGTGTTGAGCGTGTTCGTAGTATTGGCTCGTTGCAAGGTCTAAACCTGCTCTTACTTGGCTATGGAACACGGCCATTTTGTCTTCTGAAGGCTTGAAGGTATATGGGTTGTTTGACAGCTTTTGTTGTTGCTCTTCGCTGATCTCACCGTTCAAACGTGTGCCCATCGCTTCGATAACAAACTTAAGGAAATTGCCGACATCACCTTGATGTAATAGGCCTCTTTCGTCCAGTTTGAATTTTAGGAACCAGATCCAAGGCTGCTTGTGTTCGTTCCAGTAGCTAATCGCTAAGTGAGCTTGTTTTTGAAGTGGAAACGGGTATGGCTGTTTCCCCTGCTCAACATCAGAGAATAGGGTGTTGTCGATCTTCTGGATACGGCGACCGAGGTCGTAGATATCGTATTGGCAACCGCTATTCTTTAGCAACTGAGTGAGCGTGTGAATCGTTTCCATAGTAATAAAGCTCCTAACTTTCTTTCCTAAATAGATGGTACTCTATGCCCCAATTTCAAGGTCACTAGATAAATAACTTGGTGAAAAATGACAGCAGCCACAAAGTTACCTCTTTTACTTCAACAATTAGAACAACAAATGCGCCAATGTTCTCTATGGAGTGTTCTTCCGCCTTCGGATGAAGCTCTGGCGAGCGTTGAACCTTTTGCTATTGATTCGTTACAACCTGAAGAGTGGTTGCAGTGGATCTTCATCGTTAAGATCAACGCAATGATGGATGCACAAATGAGCCTACCTAAAGGCTTTGCTATTCATCCTTATTTTGGTGAAGTGTGGAAAAATGAGGCAGAGAAAGCGGAATTGCTAGTGACGATTCTGAGCATTGATGAGGTATGCGCGTAATGTTAGAGATCATTTATCAAGATGAGTATTTTGTCGCAGTGAATAAGCCTGCGGGTATGCTAGTGCATCGCTCATGGTTGGATAAACACGAGACTCAGTTTGTGATGCAGACTCTGCGCGACCAAATTGGTCAGCATGTCTTTCCTCTGCATCGTTTAGACCGACCTACATCTGGTGTGTTGGTGTTTGCACTGTCGAGTGAGGTTGCCTCTGAGGTGATGCCGATGTTCGCCAACCACGAGATGCAAAAAACCTATCATGCGATTGTGCGTGGGTGGATAGAAGAGGGCGATACGCTCGATTATGCGCTTAAGGTTGAACTGGATAAGATCGCCGATAAGTTCGCGAAAGAAGACAAAGAACCACAAGAAGCTGTCACCGTTTACGAGCCGTTAGCGAAAGTCGAAGTACCGTATTCAACTGGTCGCTTTCCTACCAGTCGTTACTGCTTAGTTGAGATGATGCCAAAGACAGGACGTAAACATCAGCTGCGTCGTCATATGGCTCACCTAAGACACCCGATTGTCGGCGATACTTCACATGGTGATGGTAAACATAACCGATTGTTTCGTGATGATTTAGACTCACACCGTCTGTTGCTGCATGCTTCTGAATTGCGCTTCATTCATCCTTTCACTAAAAAAGAGTTAGTGATGAAGGCCAACCTAGATGAAACGTGGTTAAGGTTATTTGAAACCTTTGAGTGGGATACCAACTTAGTGAATGCTGGAGTATGTTTGTCTAAGTAAACGCACACGTGTCTAGTCAACGTAGACAGAAGAAAAAATAAAGGGCTGATAGTGATATCAGCCCTTTTTAATGTCTGTGCAATTTGAACGGGTAGTTAACATTTAGTTGTTACCAGTTCATAGCTAACCGTGAATCGCGGGATCATTTTAGCTTTTCTAGATCCGCTTCGATCTCTGCGATCTTGCTCGATACCACTTTCTCTAGGTGACGTAAGTCAGTAAGAATTTTCTGTTTCACATCGACTTCTGCAGTTGGAATCGGCTTGGTGATCTTATTGAGCTCATCAATTACAAGTGTGAGATTACGGTTAATCTCGGTCACTTCTTTGTATTGATTGTTGCCACCGCTAACAAGCACACTTTTTACTTGTCGTGGATACTTAAACTTAACGCTTTTCGCGAACAGTTCGCCTTTCTGTTTACGGAAGTAAATCTTAAGAATATCTTTGTGAGCTTCTTGGCGAAGGGAGTAACGTTCAATCTGTTTAGGTTCGTGGATACCTAAGCCAGTGAGGTTTGGATACATAAGCGACCTCTAGTTTATGAATGTAATACTTTTATGTAATTGACTTGATCAATGTAGCAGCCTAACGACGAGCTAGATAGTTGATATATGGGAATTGATTGTAAGTTGTGGGCAAGATCGCTCTCTATCTTTACCCACACTTATCTGATGATTAGATTCTGTTTTTAGGGCGCAAGTTCCGAAACATGCTCCGTCAATCTTTCTCTTAGCGCTTGTTCCTGCTCTTCAGATAGCCTTCCTCCCGCTTCACTAGTCAGAATAAACAAATCTTCTGCACGTTCGCCGATGGTGGTAATTTTAGCGCCGTGCAAATTGATGTCTAACTCAGCAAAGGTTGCACCGACTTGAGCCAGTAATCCCGGCGTGTCCAATGCTCTGAGTTCCATCAAGGTGCGTTTCTTGCTCTTGGTCGGTAGGAATTCGACCAGAGTCTTTACCTTGAAGTGCTGTAAGTTACGCGGCGTTCTGCGTGTTCTAATTTTAGTTGGACGACCATCAGCTAGAACGTGAGTCAGATGTTTAGCAACGGCTTTGTGTCTTGCTTCATCAATCGCTTCGCCGTGCTGGTCTAGTACGATAAAGGTATCCAAAACATGACCATCTTTGCTAACCATGACCTGCGCGTCATGAACGTTAAAGTTACGTCTGTCGAGTTCGGCAACCACGGTCGCAAACAGTGCTGCTTGGTCTTTACAATAAACGAACACTTCTGTGCCACCGCGCGTCGCTTTCTTACTGATCAGCACTAACGGTTGGCTTGGGTCTTCTAGGCGAAGTAAGTGCTCACAGTGCCAAGCGATTTGTTTATGTGTGTGACGCAAGAAATAATCGGCCTTAAAGCGTTGCCACAACACTTCAATCTCACGAGCGGTGAAGCCTTCTTTACGCAGCAGTGCTGATGCCATTTGTTGGTTGTGACGAATACGGTCTCTGACATCGACAGGGTTTTCCAAGCCGCGGCGCAGTGCTCGCTGCGTTGAGTGGAACAGCTCAGCTAACAGGGTTCGTTTCCAACTGTTCCATAGCTCAGGGTTAGTCGCACAGATATCGGCAACGGTTAAACAAACCAGTAGCTCGAGTGATTCTTCATCACGCACTTTTTTGGCGAATTCGGTGATCACATCTGGGTCGTAGATATCACGACGTTGAGCCGTTACTGACATCAATAGGTGATTTTGTACCAACCACGCGACTTGTTTGGCTTCAGGCTTCGATAGCCCGTGTTCAATACAGAAAGAGTAAGCCTCAACCGCACCTATCTCAGAGTGGTCTCCGCCGCGGCCTTTGCCGATGTCATGGAAGATAGCGGCAAGGATCAGCAACTCTTTCTTCTGTACTCGAGGATAGACTTCACAGCAGATAGGGTGCTTATCGTGGTTTTCGATTTGACCAAAGCGGTTGATGTGCTTGAGCAGGCGGATACTGTGCTCATCCACGGTGTAAACATGGAATAGGTCAAACTGCATCTGACCAACGATCTGGCTCCACTGCGGTAAGTACGCAGAGAGCACGCCCAATTTGTGCATTAAGCTAAAGGCTTTGTGCAGGGCATTAGGGTGGCGAACTAGATCCATGAACTTGTCACGAGCTTCAGGAATGGTATGCAGGAATCGGTTCAATCGACGGCGTGCCGTACGCAGTTGTCGCAATGTTGGTGGACTTACCCCTTCGATAGTCGAGTCATTGGCGATATGGATGAACATATCGAGAATGGTTTCTGGTCTTGCTTGGAATAGGGCAGGCTTGCGCGCTTCGATCAACGAACCTCGACGTTGGAAATCACTATCGAGAATTTCAGCGTCTTGGGTTTGACCGCCATTGATGATCGCTTGATCGAACAGCTTAAGCAGCATCTTATTCAGTTCAGCAACACGACGAAGGGTTCGGTAGAACTCTTTCATCATCATCTCAACACCACGGTTTCCTTCACCCGTATAACCCAGATGTTCAGCGACTTGAGCTTGATGCGCGAACGTTAAACGGTTGTCGTAACGGCGCAGTTCAATATGCAATGCAAAGCGAACACGCCATAAAAAATCTTGGCACTCAACGAGCTCACGATATTCAGCATCGGTCAGAAAGCCGTATTTGCTCATCTCTAACAAAGAGGTCGCGCCGAAGTGGCGACGCGCAACCCAGCTCAGGGTATGGATGTCTCTGAGCCCTCCCGGAGTCGATTTGATGTCCGGTTCTAAATTATAAGTGGTGTCGTGGTAGCGAGCATGACGCTCTCTCTGTTCTTGAATCTTGGCTTTGTAAAACGTCTCACTTGGCCAAAATGAATCGGAATGAATCTTCAGTTTTAGTTCTTGGAAAGTGTCTTCACTACCACATAACAATCGCGACTCTTGTAGGTTGGTCGCGACGGTTAAATCATCGGTGCCGATATCGAGACACTCAGTAATAGTTCGCACAGCATGGCCAACTTCGAGCTTTAAATCCCAAAGTAGAGTAATGAATTGACTGACCTTTTCACCAAGAGCTGGTGGTAGTGTTTTTTGCGAGACAATGAGAATATCAATGTCAGACAAAGGATGCAGTTCGCCACGACCATAACCACCCACTGCGACAAGTGAAATATGAGGCAGTTTGTTGAATCCGAAATTTTCCCACAAACGATTGAGAAGTAAATCCATGTATTCGGAGCGCAGTAGAACCAAATCGGTGACGGGATGGTGGTTCAGAAATTCATTTTTTTGATACTGCGTGAAGATCTCGAGCTGATTTTTTAATTCGCAGATTTCAATTTGTTCGTCATTGAACGTAAGAGGGCATTGATAAGGCATAGTCTGCTATCCGTGCAAGCAAATGAGAATAGTAAACAATTTAACAGAAGCTGATGGAAAATCGAAATTGAGTGGATAAAAAATATCCTCGACAATGCGAGGATATTTTTAAAAGGCTGATGCGCTCAGTTCGGTGAACTAAGCGTTCTTCATGATACGTGGGATTGTATCATCGCTGCGCAGTGTTAGTACTTCACAACCAGTATCAGTTACAACCAGAGTGTGCTCCCATTGAGCCGAGTTCTTGCTGTCTGCTGTGTATACTGTCCAGCTATCTTCGTCATCAAGACGACAGCCAAACTTACCCGCGTTGATCATTGGCTCGATAGTGAAGCACATGCCTGCTTTTAGCACGGTGCGATCGCTGTTCTTGTAGTGAACTACTTGTGGATCTTCGTGGAATTCAGAACCAATGCCGTGACCACAGTAATCTTTAACAATAGAGAACTTAGCGCGTGGGTTGTTCTTGTTGTTTGTTTTGATGTACTTCTCGATAGCAGTACCGATTTGACCAAGTTGAACACCTGGCTTAACTTGGCGCATGCCTTCGTAAAGTGCTTCTTGAGCAACCATGCACAGACGCTTGTTTGCAGGTGAAACCTCACCCACTAGGAACATCTTAGAGGTGTCACCGTGGTAGCCTTGAGGGCGAGTACTAAGATCGGCATTTGCGTCATCAGGGATGATAACTGTGATATCAACGTTCAGAATGTCGCCATCTTTGAGTACCGCAGGTTTGAATTGACCTGTGCTACCCGTCTCGTCTTGTGACGCGGGAATGCCGTGACACACAATATGATTGATAGACGTACAGATAGACTTAGGGAAACCGTGGTAATCGAGTGGTGCTGAGTATGCGCCTCTTTCTAGAGCGTACTCGTGACAGATTTTGTTCAGTTCTTCTGTCGTTGTACCTACTTGGATGTGAGGTTCAATCATCTCTAGAATTTCAGCGGCCAGTTTGCCGGCAACGCGCATTTTTTCGATTTCTTCAGCAGTTTTAATTTTTACAGCCATTGCATATCTCTTAATTTGGTAGCACCTAAGTGTGCATATTGGGGCTATTCTATCAGTGCAGCATTTTAGCGCAACATTACCATGTCCGTACAATATTGGTGGATACTGCTCAATCTGAGTGGATAATGTTCGGTTTAATGGTGCAGAACCTGCTTGATATAGACACTATTTTTTAGAGAAAATTTACCTTTAGAGATCAGTATAGCAGTCGCCATTTTTAGAATTTTTTCTAGCCATAGATAGACAAAATATGGTATAAAGCGCGCCGGACATCAGGACTGTTTTCTCCAATTGGCGAAACAAGCTTTATGTCCACTAACTTATTTCTTTAAATCACACACATTCCGACACATGTTCCGGGGTGCCTCAACAACACAGATAACGGCTGAAAAGTGGTTAGTTGTTAGGGGTCGGATTCATGGGGGATGTGGAGGCCTAACCCCATAGAGGATTTTAAAATGGCAACTGTATCAATGCGCGATATGCTTAAAGCTGGTGTTCACTTCGGTCACCAAACTCGTTACTGGAACCCAAAAATGAAGCCATTCATCTTTGGTGCTCGTAACAAAGTACATATCATCAACCTAGAAAAAACTGTACCAATGTTCAACGAAGCTCTAGCAGAAATCGCTAAAGTTGGTGAGAAGAAAGGTAAAGTTCTTTTCGTTGGTACTAAGCGCGCTGCATCTGAAGCTGTTAAAGAAGCTGCTGTAAACAGCAACCAGTTCTACGTTAACAACCGCTGGTTAGGCGGTATGCTAACGAACTACAAAACTGTTCGTCAGTCTATCAAGCGTCTGAAAGAACTTGAAGCGCAAGCTCAAGACGGTACTTTCGACAAGCTAACTAAGAAAGAAGCTCTAATGCGCACTCGTGAAATGGAGAAGCTAGAGAAGTCTCTTGGTGGTATCAAGAACATGGGCGGCCTACCAGACGCTCTATTCGTAATCGATGCTGATCACGAACACATCGCAGTTAAAGAAGCAAACAACCTAGGTATCCCAGTTTACGCTGTAGTTGATACTAACTCTAACCCAGACGGCGTTGACTTCGTTATCCCAGGTAACGACGATGCAATCCGTGCAGTACAGCTTTACCTAAACGCTGCTGCAGACGCGGTTAAAGAAGGTCGTAACAAAGACGTTGCTGCTGTAGCTGCTGAAAAAGATGGTTTTGTAGAAGCTGAATAATAGCGGCTCTGAATCACGCTTGGCTTAGCTAATATAGATTTTGAAATCTTTATTAAATGTAAGCTAAGTTATAGTTAGATCGGGGGCCTCATTTTGGCCCCTGATTTTTACCTTATTTTCGAATCAACCGAGGAATAGAGAATGGCAACTGTAACTGCTGCTCTAGTTAAAGAACTTCGCGAGCGCACTGGCGCTGGCATGATGGAATGTAAGAAAGCGCTTGTAGAAGCAAACGCTGACATCGAACTAGCAATTGAAAACATGCGTAAATCTGGCGCAGCGAAAGCAGCTAAGAAAGCTGGTAACGTTGCTGCTGAAGGCGCAATCATCATCAAAGAAGAGAACGGTGTAGCTGTTCTTCTTGAAGTTAACTGCCAAACTGACTTCGTAGCAAAAGATGCTAGCTTCACTGCGTTTGCAGAAGAAGTTGCAGCTGCAGCCGTAGCTTCTAAAGCTTCTGTAGAAGAGCTACAAGCACAGTTCGAAGAAACTCGCGTTGCTCTAGTTGCTAAAATCGGCGAAAACATCAACATCCGTCGCGTAGCTTACGTTGAAGGTGCTGCACTAGCTTCTTACCGTCACGGTGAGAAAATCGGTGTTGTTGTAGCTGGTGAAGGCGAAGCTGAAACTCTTAAGCACGTTGCTATGCACGTTGCTGCTTCTCGTCCTGAGTTTGTTAACCCAGAAGACGTACCAGCAGACGTAGTTGCTAAAGAGAAAGAAGTTCAAGTTGAAATCGCTATGAACGAAGGCAAGCCTCAAGAGATCGCTGAGAAAATGGTTATCGGCCGTATGAAGAAATTCACGGGCGAAATCTCTCTAACTGGTCAAGCTTTCATCATGGAACCTAAGAAAACTGTTGGCGAAATCCTTAAAGAAAAAGGCGCTGCAGTATCTAACTTCGTACGTCTAGAAGTTGGTGAAGGTATCGAGAAAGCTGCTGAAATGAGCTTCGCTGACGAAGTTGCAGCGGTACAAAAAGGTTAATCCTTAGCGTATTGTTTGAAAAAAGACCGTGGCAAATGCTGCGGTCTTTTTATGAATAGTGAACTATTTTTGAAGGCAACGTTAGTGGTTATGAATGCAAACTGACTTACTCAGTTTTTATCCATGACTGTTAATCATCAACTCTTTGGAAGGTAAACTCCATGACTACGAACCCTAAACCAGTGTATCAACGTATTCTGTTAAAACTTAGCGGTGAAGCGCTACAAGGCGAAGAAGGTTTTGGTATTGACCCAACGATCCTTGATCGTATGGCTCAAGAAGTAAAAGAATTGGTTGAACTAGGCGTTCAAGTTGGTGTTGTTATCGGTGGCGGTAACTTGTTCCGTGGTGCTGGTCTTGCTGAAGCTGGCATGAACCGCGTTGTTGGTGACCACATGGGTATGCTTGCAACGGTAATGAACGGCCTTGCAATGCGTGACGCTCTTCACCGTGCTTACGTAAACGCACGTGTAATGTCTGCAATCCCTCTTAAAGGTGTGTGTGACGACTACAACTGGGCAGATGCAATCAGCCAACTACGTCAAGGTCGCGTTGTGATCTTCTCTGCTGGTACGGGTAACCCATTCTTCACTACGGATTCTGCTGCATGTCTACGTGGTATCGAAATCGAAGCTGACGTAGTTCTAAAAGCGACAAAAGTAGATGGTGTATTTACTTCTGACCCTGTAGCAAACCCAGACGCAGAGTTGTATGATACGTTGTCTTACAACACGGTTCTTGATAAAGAACTTAAAGTAATGGACTTGGCTGCATTTACGCTAGCACGTGATCACAAAATGCCAATCCGTGTATTTAACATGAATAAACCAGGCGCACTACGTCGCGTGGTTATGGGTGAAACTGAAGGTACATTAATCAGCGACGCTGACTAATTTTTCGGGCTTACTGAGGTGTTGTACCTTGGTAAGCTTATCCTTATCACTCCAAATAAAAAGCTTTCTTGAAGAAAGAACATAATCAAGGTGAAATTGTGATTAACGAAATCAAAAAAGACGCTCAAGAGCGCATGGTAAAAAGTGTTGATGCACTAAAAAACAGCCTGCAAAAGATTCGTACAGGCCGTGCGCACCCGAGCCTACTTTCTGGTCTTACTGTTGAGTACTACGGTGCTCCAACGCCTTTGACTCAAGTAGCTAACGTTATCGCTGAAGATGCACGTACACTAGCTATTACAGTGTTTGATAAAACACTGACTCCTCTAGTTGAAAAAGCAATCCTGACATCTGACCTAGGCCTAAACCCTATGTCTGCTGGTACGGTTATCCGTGTTCCACTTCCACCGCTAACGGAAGAGCGTCGTAAAGACCTAGTTAAAATCGTTCGTGGCGAAGCTGAAGGTGGCCGTGTTGCTATCCGTAACATCCGTCGTGACGCGAATGGCGATCTAAAAGCACTTCTTAAAGATAAAGAAATCTCTGAAGATGAAGATCGTAAAGCACAAGACGAAATTCAAAAGCTAACTGACGCTGCGGTTAAGAACGTAGACGAAGTTCTAGCTGTTAAAGAAAAAGAGTTGATGGAAGTTTAATTTTCCATATTCTTTTCTTTCCGGAAAAACGCTGTACTCACGGTGCAGCGTTTTTTTATGCTACTCTGTTCGACTATTAGAATTTGATTCACTCTTTTATGCATAATTCTCAAGCGTTCACAGACTCTCTTCCTAAACACATTGCTATCATTATGGATGGTAATGGTCGCTGGGCAAAAGCTCAGGGCAAGCCTCGCGTCTTTGGCCATAAAAACGGTGTTCAAGCCGTTCGTAAAACTATCTCTTCTGCAGCCAGACTTGGCATTAAAGCCGTTACTCTTTTTGCATTTAGTAGCGAAAACTGGCGTCGTCCTGAAGAAGAAGTCGGTATCTTGATGGAACTGTTTATTTCAGTGCTGTCGAGTGAAGTTAAAAAGCTTCATAAAAATAATCTACAACTTCGTGTTATTGGTGATAAAAGTCGTTTCAATGATCGACTACAAAAGAAGATAGAAGAAGCGGAAGCTTTGACTAGCACCAATACGGGTATGGTTATTAATATTGCAGCTAACTACGGCGGTAAGTGGGATATTCAGCAAGCAATGACCTCTATTGCTCAACAGGTAAAGTCTGGTGATATTAATGTAGATGACATTGATGAAGCTATGATTACACAGCACCTGACAATGGCAGATATTCCTGAAGTCGATCTACTTATCCGTACCAGTGGCGAATGCCGCATTAGTAATTTTATGCTTTGGCAGTTGGCTTACGCCGAAATGTATTTCACTGAACAATTCTGGCCAGACTTTAATGAAGACAGCTTAGTAGAAGCTGTGACTTGGTTTGTTAACCGTGAGCGTCGTTTTGGATGCACCGGTGAGCAAATTAAAGCTCTGATGGACAGTTAATAAGGATTTTTTGGTTTGAAACAACGAATTATTACGGCGTTGATTTTAGCTCCCCTAGTTATTCTAGGTATTTTCGAGTTATCACTTCCTACATTTATTCTTTCACTAGCGGTAATCTCGCTATTGGGTTTTTGGGAGTGGACTCAGTTTGTTGAAAGCAAATCACGTTATGTAGCGTTGATTCCAACGGTTGTGGTAAGTGCTGCAAGTTTTGCTTTTATCCCTTTTGATGCATTTAGCCTTAATAACTTGTCTACTGCTCACTACGCCATTCTAACGATTGGCTCGATTTGGTGGGTAATCGCGAGTGGCATGGCGGTGACTTATCCTAAGTCTATGCCTGCATGGAAAGACTCTTCTCTTCTTCGTCACGCCTTTGGTGTGCTGACTCTGCTGCCATTCTTCTGGAGTGTGGTTATCCTGCGTGCTAACGGTATCGATGCTGATCCTTACCACGGTGCTAAACTGGTGATGTTTGTTTGCTTGCTTGTTTGGGCTGCAGATAGCGGCGCATACTTTTCAGGAAAGAGTTTTGGTAAGCGTAAAATGGCACCAGCGGTAAGCCCTAATAAGACGATTGAAGGTCTTATCGGTGGCATTGTTACTGCGGTGATCGTGGCTTGGATCTTTGCTGACTTGTTTGACATCCAATTCACAAGCCCACTTCACATGATTGTTATTACCCTTGTGACCGTTGTTATTTCTGTTCTAGGTGACCTTGTTGAAAGCATGTTTAAGCGTGTTTCTGGGGTGAAAGACAGCAGTAATCTGATTCCTGGTCATGGTGGTATACTAGATAGAATAGATAGCTTAACGGCTGCATTCCCTGTCTTTGCTCTGCTTTATTTAGCATTCTAATAAAAAAGGGCAGTGATTCTGCCCTTTATTACATTTCTACGGTCATATGTGATGCGAAATCTAACTATCCTTGGCGCTACCGGCTCAATTGGTGCAAGTACACTAAAAGTCGTTGAGCAAAACCCAGATCTCTATTCGGTCGTGGCACTGGCTGCAGGCTCGAATGTTGAAAAGATGCTGGCGTTAGTTGAAAAGTGGCAACCAAGCTATGTTGCTATGGCTTGCTCTGATGCAGCGTCTCAACTGACTGAAGTGTTGTCCGTGAGTTACCCTAACGTAAAAGTACTTTCAGGCACTGAAGGCATGTGTCAGGTTGCTTCTCTAGAGGAAGTGGACACGGTAATGGCCGCGATTGTTGGTGCCGCTGGTTTACTTCCTACTATGTCTGCGGTTAAAGCGGGCAAGCGTATCTTGCTTGCAAACAAAGAAGCTTTGGTGATGTCTGGGCAGTTGTTTATCGACGCCGTGGAAAAATACGGTGCAGAGCTGCTTCCTGTCGATAGCGAGCATAATGCTATTTTCCAATGCCTTCCGCAGAACGTACAAACTAACCTAGGCCGCTGTAACCTTGAAGAAAACGGCATTAACCATATTCTTCTGACTGGTTCTGGTGGTCCTTTCCGTTATACCGATGTGGCTGAACTCGAATCAGTGACTCCTGAACGCGCAATTGCACACCCTAACTGGTCTATGGGGCCTAAGATCTCTGTCGATTCTGCGACTATGATGAATAAAGGGCTAGAGTACATTGAAGCGAAATGGCTATTTAATGCTTCTCAGGAGCAGTTAAAGGTCATCATTCACCCGCAGTCTGTGATTCACTCGATGGTTCAGTACAAGGATGGCTCTGTGCTTGCTCAAATGGGCGAACCAGATATGGCAACGCCAATCGCTTTGACGATGTCTTACCCTAATCGTACCGAGGCGGGTGTTAAGCCTTTAGACTTTACTAAAGTGGGTGAGCTTACCTTCTTAGAACCAGATTTCAGTCGTTACCCGTGTTTGAGGTTAGCGATTGAAGCGTGCTACTTAGGTCAGCATGCGACAACAGCCATTAATGCAGCAAACGAGATCGCGGTCGATGCTTTCTTGAACAATCAGGTGAAGTTTACCGATATTGCTGTCATTAACGAACACGTTATGAGCAAAGTATGTGAACAACATAACTCTGAGGGCTTAGATAGCTTGGAAAGCCTTCTCGAGCTCGATAATATGTCTCGTCAAATAGCCATTCAATTTATTAAAGAGCAGCTAGCATGAGTGGAATTCTGTGGAACTTCGCATCTTTTATCGTAGCGCTTGGCATTCTGGTTGCTGTTCATGAGTTTGGACACTTCTGGGTCGCTCGTCGTTGTGGTGTGAAAGTTGAAAAATTCTCGATTGGTTTTGGTAAATCGATCTGGAGCAAAGTAGGCCGAGATGGTACGGAATACAGCTTGTCCGTGATTCCATTGGGCGGTTACGTAAAAATGCTCGACGGTCGTGTCGATGACCTATCAGAAGATGAGCAGCAGTACGCGTTTGATAAAAAGCCATTGTGGAAGCGAACCGCGATTGTTGGCGCTGGACCAGCGTTTAACTTCATCTTTGCTGTGTTTGCATATTGGTTAGTATTTTTGATTGGCGTACCCGCGGTTAAGCCCGTGATTGGTGAAGTCACTCCACAATCTATTGCTGCACAAGCCGGAATTGAAACTGGAATGGAACTTAAATCTATTTCAGGAATCAAAACCGCAGATTGGGAATCAGTCAATATGGGGTTGATATCGCACATTGGTGATCAATCCATGACAGTGACGGTTGCTTCTCAAGACGACATCGGCTTTGAGCAACAAATGACATTGGATATTTCAGACTGGTCGTTCAACCCAGAAACTGAATCTGCAATGACAACGCTGGGCTTTAGACCGTATTCTCCAGAGATATCGACCGTACTGGCTCAAATCATTGATGATGGCGCTGCATACGATGCAGGTCTTGAAGCTGGCGATAAAATTGTTGAGATTAACGGGCAACCTATTGAACAGTGGCAGTCGGTTGTTGAGTTAATTCGTGCTAATCCAATGACATCATTGGACTTGGTCGTATTGCGAAATGGTGCCGAGCAGTCATTGGTTATGACGCCAAAAAGCCGCGAGCTTTCTGATGGTTCGACAATCGGCTATGCAGGTATTGCTCCGGAAGTCGCAGAATGGCCAGAAGATTATCGCTTTGAGTTACAATTTGGTGTAATTGAGTCTGTAGGAAAAGCATTTGATAAAACAGGTCAAATCATTGGATTGACACTGACAATGCTTAAGAAGCTCATCGTTGGTGATGTTGGCTTAAACAACTTGAGTGGCCCTATTTCAATCGCTAAAGGTGCAGGTACAACCGCCGATTATGGTCTGGTTTACTTCTTGGGCTTTTTGGCTCTGATTAGTGTTAACTTAGGGATTATTAATTTGGTTCCGCTGCCTATGCTTGATGGCGGACATTTGCTGTTTTTCGCTATTGAGGCCGTTACTCGTAAACCGGTACCTGAGAAAGTTCAGGAAATGGGATACAGAGTGGGAGGGGCAATCCTCTTCTCATTGATGGCTCTGGCAATATTTAACGATTTTACTCGTCTGTGAATGGTTTCTCACAGGCATTGGTAGTAGCAAGGAATAATTAGAATAAGTATGGCGATTAAGCAAATTCTGTTCGCAAGTCTATTGGCCACTAGTGTGGCTGCGAACGGAGCACAAAACTTTGTAGTTCAAGATATCAAGATCGAAGGTTTACAGCGTGTTGCACTTGGTGCAGCTCTACTGAAAATGCCAGTACGTATTGGCGATGAAGTAGATGAAAGCGATGTGTCTGAGATCATTCGTGCATTGTATGCTTCGGGCAACTTTGAGGACGTTAAAGTACTTCGTGATGAAGGTGTATTGATTGTTCAAGTTCAAGAACGACCGACCATCGCAAGCATCTCATTCTCTGGTAATAAAGCGATTAAAGAAGAACAGCTTCAGCAGAACCTAGATGCGTCTGGTGTTCGTGAAGGTGAAGCCCTTGACCGTACTACGCTGAGTAACATTGAAAAAGGCCTTGAAGATTTTTACTACAGTGTTGGTAAGTACAACGCGACAGTAAAAGCGGTTGTGACACCTCTGCCACGTAACCGTTCTGACCTTAAGTTTGTGTTTACTGAGGGCGTATCCGCTAAGATTCAGCAAATCAACTTTATCGGTAATGAAGTCTTCTCTGACTCTGAACTGCTTAGTCGTTTCAATCTGAATGTTGATGTTGCATGGTGGAATTTCCTTGCGGATGAAAAATACCAAAAGCAAGTATTAGCCGGTGATATCGAAGCGCTGAAATCTTACTACCTTGACCGTGGTTACCTTAAGTTTAAGGTTGACTCTACGCAGGTGGCGATCTCTCCAGACAAAAAAGGTGTTTACATCACGCTTGGCCTCGATGAAGGCGAAGCCTACACCGTTAAAGATGTCTCTTTCCGTGGTGAATTAATCGGTCGTGAGGCTGACTTCGAAGCGTTAGTGCCATTCGAAGACGGCGATACGTACAACGGTTCTTCGGTAACGTCTTTGGAAGAGAACGTAAAACGAATTCTTGGTGAATCTGGCTACGCGTACCCACAAGTTCGCACGATTCCTGAATTTGACGATGAGACCAAAGAAGTGTCGTTGGTTATCAATGTAGAAGCGGGCAGCCGTATCTATGTTCGTGATATTCGATTCACGGGTAACAACTCAACGAAAGACGAAGTACTGCGTCGTGAAATGCGTCAAATGGAAGGCAGCTGGCTTAACTCTAAGTCCATTGATACCGGTAAGAGCCGTCTTAACCGTTTAGGTTTCTTTGAAACGGTTGATGTACAAACAGTGCGTGTTCCTGGCAGTGAAGACCAAGTTGATTTGGTTTACAACGTTAAGGAAGCGAACTCAGGCAGTATCAACTTTGGTGTCGGCTACGGTACTGAATCTGGTGTGAGTTTCCAAGTTGGCCTGCAACAAGACAACTTTGCGGGCTCTGGTAACCGTGTTGGCGTAAGTGCCATGATGAACGATTACCAAAAAAACGTGAGCTTAGACTACCGTGACCCATACTGGAACCTGGATGGTGTGAGCTTAGGCGGTAAGATCTTCTACAACGAATTTGAAGCCTCTGAAGCGGGCATCGTCGACTATACCAACCAAAGTTATGGTACGAGCTTAACCTGGGGTTTCCCTATGGATGAGCTGAACCGCATTGAGTTCGGTGTTGGCTATACGCACAACAAGATCGGTAACGTACCGACTTATATCCAGGTTGAACAGTTTGCGAGAAGTATCGACCAATACGGTGATGAGCACATCTTAACCGATGACTTCGATATCAATATTTCATGGACGCGTAACAATTTGAACCGTGGTTTCTTCCCAACTGAGGGTAACCACCAACGTGCTTTCGCTAAAATGACGGTACCAGGCTCTGATGCTCAGTACTTCAAAATGCAGTACGATGTAAAACATTACATCCCGCTGACCAAAAAGCATGAGTTCACACTATTGATGCGCGGCCGATTAGGCTATGGTAATGGTTATGGTCAAACAGATGGTAACGATAACTTGTTCCCATTCTACGAGAACTACTACGCAGGTGGTTTTACAACCCTACGTGGTTTTGGCTCTAACTCAGCTGGCCCGAAAGCCGTTTACGGCAGCAGCACAGGTAATAACCCAACCTATGATACCGCTACTGATGATTCAGTGGGTGGTAACGCGGTTGCCTTAGCAAGCTTAGAGTTAATTGTACCAACGCCGTTTGCTTCTGATGAAGCGCGCAGCCAAATTCGTACCAGTGTCTTCTTCGATATGGCAAGTGTATGGGATACCGAGTTCGTAGACCGTGGCGCACCTAACAGTGGCGGCCAGTACTACTACGATTACTCTGATCCAACAAATTACCGTTCATCTTATGGTGCAGCCCTTCAATGGATGTCACCGATGGGCCCACTGGTTTTCTCTCTAGCGAAACCAATTAAAGTTTACGAAGGTGATGATGAGGAATTCTTCACATTCACCATTGGTAGAACTTTCTAATATTTAAAGGACAATATTTTGAAAAATATGATTAAAGCAGCAGGTTTAGGCCTTGTAGTTCTTAGCTCTTCTTTCTTTGCAACAGCTGCTGAAGCTGCGCAAAAAGTGGGTTATGTAAACACTGCACAAGTATTCCAGGCTCTACCTCAGCGTGAAGTTGTTCTTCAAAAAATGCAGGAAGAGTTCAAAGACAAAGCAGCTGAGCTACAGAGCATTCAAGCTGAAGCTAAAACGAAGATTGAAAAGCTTAAGCGTGATGGCGAGCTACTAGGTCCTGACGAAGTTGAGAAGCTACGTATCGAAGTAGGCCAACTAGACAGCAAGTACAAAATCAAAGCTCAAGCACTAGAAAAAGCAAGCCAACGTCGTGAAGCACAAGAGAAGCAGAAGCTATTCAAAGTGATTCAAGATGCTGTAACGAAAGTTGCAGAGAAAGAAGGCTACGACATGATCGTTGATATTCAAGCTCTGCAATACGGCAAGCCAGAATACAACATCTCTGAGAAAGTAATTAAAGCACTGAAATAAGTTTTATGAAGAATCTGACTTTAGCCGAATTGGCAACGATTACTGGGGGAGAGCTACACGGAGATGGTACAATTACCGTTTCAGCAGTCGCTCCGATGGATAAAGCGCAAGAAGGTAACATTACGTTCCTTTCTAACGTGAAGTACAGCAAGCACCTAGGTGACTGTAAAGCGTCCGCTATTATGGTTAAAGAGAGTGAGCGTCAACTGTGCAAGACTAACGTGATTGTGGTTAATGACCCTTATGTTGCTTTTGCTAAAGTTGCTCAAGCGCTTGATACTACTCCTGCTCCCGCAGCGGCTATTGCTGATTCTGCTTCAATCTCTAGCGAAGCAACCATTGGACAAAATGTGTCTATTGGCGCGAACGCTGTGATTGAGTCTGGTGTAGTACTTAGTGATGATGTGATCATCGGTGCTGGTTGCTTTATTGGTAAAAATGCAAAAATTGGCGCAGGCACTAAGCTGTGGGCTAACGTAAGTGTTTACCATGAAGTTGTGATTGGTGAAGGATGTCTGATCCAATCAAGTACTGTTATTGGCTCTGATGGCTTTGGCTATGCGAACGAGAAAGGTGAGTGGGTTAAGATCCCGCAAGTGGGTTCTGTTCGCATTGGTAACCGCGTAGAAATCGGCGCGTGTACTACCATTGACCGTGGTGCATTAGATGACACAATCATTGAAGATAACGTTATCTTAGATAACCAACTTCAAATTGCTCACAATGTTCACATCGGATATGGTTCTGCTCTTGCGGGTGGTACTATCATCGCAGGCAGCACGACGATAGGTAAGTACTGTATTATTGGTGGCGGCAGTGTGATTAATGGTCACATTGAAATCGTTGATGGCGTTACAATCACCGGTATGGGGATGGTAATGCGCAGCATCACTGAGAAAGGCATGTACTCTTCAGGTATTCCTTTACAGCCAAATAAAGATTGGCGTAAAACAGCAACGCGTGTTCATCGAATTGATGAAATGAACAAGCGTTTGAAAACTGTTGAAAAACTTATCGAGAAGAGCGCGGAATCATAATTCCAGCATTTCTAATAAAAGGCTCGCGTACAGCGAGTCTTTTTCGTTTATAATCCTTCTAATTAAATAAAGAATATATATAGGAATACGACTTTGACTACTGAACAGACAACGATGAACATTACTGAAATTCAGGAACTATTACCTCATCGCTACCCATTCTTAATGGTTGATCGTGTGACTAGCTTTGAAAAAGAAAAAACACTGACTGCGATTAAGAATGTCTCTGTTAACGAACCTCAGTTCACAGGCCACTTCCCACAACTTCCTGTATTCCCAGGCGTGTTGATCTTAGAAGCAATGGCACAAGCAACAGGCCTTCTAGCATTTAAATCTTTTGGTGCGCCTTCTGGCAACGAGCTTTACTACTTTGCAAGTGTTGATAAAGCAAAATTCCGTAAGCCAGTAGTACCTGGTGACCAACTGGTTATCGAAGTTGAATTCTTAAAAGAACGTCGTGGCATCGCATCGTTTAATGGTGTTGCTAAGGTTGACGGCGTAGTTGTATGTTCAGCTGAACTTAAATGTGCTCGTAGAGAGTTTTAATATGATTCATGAAACAGCGAAAATTCACCCGGCAGCAGTAATCGAAGGTGATGTAACTATCGGTGCTAACGTGACGGTTGGGCCTTTCACTTACATTGCTGGTAACGTGACAATTGGTGACGACACTGAAGTGATGTCGCACGTTGTGATCAAAGGTCACACAACCATTGGTAAAGAAAACCGTATCTTCCCACACGCTGTTATCGGTGAAGAAAACCAAGATAAGAAATACGGCGGCGAAGACACAACAGTTGTGATCGGTGATCGCAACGTAATTCGTGAAGCGGTTCAAATCCATCGTGGTACGGTTCAAGACAAAGCAACCACAGTGATTGGTGATGACAACTTACTTTGTGTTAATGCTCACGTAGCGCACGATGTTATTGTTGGTAACCACACTCACATTGGTAACAACGCTATTCTTGGCGGTCATGTAACGGTTGGCGACTACGCTGGTGTTATGGCACTTTCTGCGATTCACCCATTCTGCTCAATTGGTGCTTACGCATACATCGGTGGCTGTTCTGCAGTTGTTCAAGATGTACTGCCGTACGTGCTTGCACAGGGTAACCACGCGGCTCCATTCGGCCTTAACCTAGTAGGCTTGAAGCGTAACGGATTTGAGAAACCTGAAATTCGTGCACTACAGAAAGCGTACAAAGAGCTATACCGTTCAGGTAAAACACTTGAAGAAGCGAAAGCGGCTTTAGTGGAAATGGCAAAAGAGTTTACTTCGGTAGTTCCTATGCTTGAAATGCTAGAGAACTCTGAGCGCGGTATTATTCGTTAATACTCGATGTGGTTATGTACCAATCCGCGTAAGTATGACAATAATTACTTAATCAGATTGGTATAACAAAAAGATCGCTAATCATTAGGCGATCTTTTTTGTTTTAGGCAAGAAGGGAATTGGAAAACTATGGCACAGCAAGAAACAGCAACCAACAGCACGGACTTTGTTTCGATTGAACCACTGCGCGTAGGTATCGTTGTCGGAGAACTCTCTGGTGACACGCTTGGCGAAGGTTTTATCAAAGCAATCAAATCGCAGTACCCGAACGCTGAATTCGTGGGTATTGGCGGACCAAAAATGAAGGCGCTTGGTTGTGAGTCTCTTTTCGAGATGGAAGAGCTGGCTGTCATGGGCTTAGTTGAAGTACTTGGCCGTTTACCTCGCTTATTAAAAGTGAAAGCAGAGCTGGTAAAGTATTTCACTCAAAACCCGCCAGATGTGTTTGTGGGTATCGATGCGCCTGATTTCAACCTAAGGCTTGAGTTAGACCTTAAGAACGCTGGCATCAAAACGGTGCATTACGTGAGCCCTTCAGTGTGGGCTTGGCGTCCCAAACGTATCTTTAAAATCGACAAAGCAACTGACTTGGTATTGGCTTTCTTGCCGTTCGAAAAAGCGTTCTACGATAAATATAACGTTGCCTGTGAGTTTGTTGGTCACACGTTGGCAGACGCGATTCCTTTAGAGCCAAGTAAACAAGATGCTCGAGAGCTGTTAGGTCTTGATCAAGACAAGCAGTGGTTAGCCGTACTGCCGGGCAGTCGTGGCGGTGAGATGGGTTTGATTGCTCAGCCATTTATCGAAACTTGCCAGCGTATTAAGCAGAAGTATCCGGATATCAACTTTGTTGTTGCGCTCGTTAACGAGCAACGTAAAAAGCAGTTTACTGAAATCTGGCAATCGACCGCACCTGAGCTTGAATTCACGTTAGTCGAAGATACGGCAACCAACGTGATTACCGCCGCTGATTCTGTGCTTTTGGCTTCAGGTACCGTGGCTCTCGAATGTATGTTGCTTAAACGCCCTATGGTGGTTGGTTACAAAGTAAATAAGCTGACGGGTTACATTGTTAAGAAGTTGGCGATCACTGAGTTTGTGTCACTGCCGAATATTTTGGCCGGTGAAGAGATCGTGAAAGAGCATATTCTTGAAGAGTGCCACCCAGACTTTTTGTTCCCGTCTGTCGATAAAATGCTATCAGCCGATAACAGTGCCTTGATCGAACGCTTTACCGAGATGCATCACTGGATCCGTAAAGACGCAGACAAACAAGCCGCTAACGCAGTATTGAAATTGATTGACCGACCTTTTGTTGAAGCATAAAGCGCTTACTTACAGAATATTAAGAGATTAGTTATGGCAGTAAAAGAGAAAAAAGAGCTTCCTCCATTTGAATACCCGCAAGGCTACCAGCTGTTTGCTGGCGTGGATGAAGTAGGACGTGGCCCTTTGGTTGGCGACGTGGTGACTGCTGCGGTTATCCTCGATCCAAACAACCCAATCGAAGGCTTAAACGATTCAAAAAAACTGTCTGAGAAAAAGCGTCTTGCGTTACTTCCTGAAATCAAAGAGAAAGCTTTGGCGTGGTCTGTCGGTCGTTGTTCTCCACAAGAAATTGATGAGTTGAATATTCTGCAAGCGACGATGGTTGCTATGCAGCGAGCTATCGCGGGGTTGAGCGTTCAACCTGATATGGCGTTGATAGATGGAAACCGAGTCCCAGAACTGCCGATGGATGGTCTTGCGATTGTGAAGGGGGACTTGCGAGTGGCTGAAATCAGTGCGGCGTCTATTATCGCAAAAGTCGTTCGTGACCAAGAGATGGAAGATCTTGATAAACTTCATCCAGAGTTTGGTTTTGCTAAGCATAAAGGTTACCCGACCAAAGCGCATTTCGAAGCGATTGAAAAACATGGTGTAACCGAGCATTACCGCAAGAGCTTTAAGCCAGTAAAACGTATTCTTGGTATAGATTAGAGCTTTACGTTAACTAGAGCTTAGCATCGAATAAAGTTGCTAACTTGTATTAGAAAAAAATAGAATACACACAGTTGTAATCCTAGGCTCAAACCTAGAACTCAGGAAAAATAATGTCAGATCCAAAATTTGTTCACCTACGCGTACACAGTGACTTTTCGATGGTGGATGGCCTATCCAAGGTGCCACCATTAGTTAAAAAAGTCGCTGAAATGGGTATGCCTGCTCTAGCATTGACCGACTTTACCAACCTGTGTGGTTTAGTGAAGTTTTACGGTACTGCCCATGGGTGTGGGGTTAAACCTATTATTGGTGCTGACTTCTTGATGCAGTCTCCAGAATTCGGTGACGAGTTGACCAAGCTCACCGTTATCGCAACGAACAATAAAGGTTATAACAACCTAACGTTACTCATCTCAAAAGCTTACCTTCGTGGTCATGTTCAACATCAGCCTGTTATTGATAAAGAGTGGCTAATTGAGAATGCAGAAGGCCTGATCATTCTATCTGGCGCCAAAGAAGGTGAGATTGGTAAGGCGTTGCTGAAAGGTAACCGTGACTTGGTTGCAAGCAGCGTCGAGTTTTACAAAACGTACTTCGCCGATCGTTTTTACTTGGAACTGATTCGTACCGGACGTCCGGATGAAGAGTCATACTTACACTTTGCGTTGGAACTGGCTGAGCAGGAAGACCTGCCTGTTGTCGCAACCAACGAAGTGGTTTTTCTAACTGAAGACCTGTTTGATGCTCACGAAATCCGCGTGGCGATCCATGATGGTTTCACTATGGTCGATCCTCGTCGCCCTAAGAACTACAGCGCGCAGCAATATCTACGTAGTGAAGAAGAGATGTGTGAGCTGTTCTCAGACATTCCTGAAGCACTTGAGAACAGTGTTGAGATTGCTAAGCGTTGTAATGTAACGGTTCGTCTGGGCGAGTACTTCCTGCCTAACTTCCCAACGGAAGGTTTGGCGATTGAAGACTTCTTGATCAAGAAATCTGAAGAAGGCCTTGAGCGACGTCTAGCGTTCCTATTCCCAGATGAAAAAGTGCGTGCTGAGCGCAGACCGGAATACGATGAGCGACTCAAGATTGAGCTCGAAGTTGTTAACAACATGGGTTTCCCAGGTTACTTCTTGATCGTAATGGAGTTCATCCAGTGGTCAAAAGACAACGATGTGCCAGTAGGTCCTGGCCGTGGTTCTGGTGCCGGCTCTCTAGTAGCTTACGCCTTGGATATCACCGATCTCGATCCACTTGAATACGATCTACTTTTCGAACGTTTCTTGAACCCAGAACGTGTATCCATGCCCGATTTCGATATCGACTTCTGTATGGATAAGCGCGACCAAGTTATTGATCACGTGGCTGAGATGTACGGTCGTGATGCTGTTTCTCAGATCATCACCTTTGGTACCATGGCGGCAAAAGCGGTAATCCGCGATGTAGGCCGTGTATTGGGCCACCCGTTTGGTTTCGTCGATCGAATTTCAAAGCTTGTACCGCCAGACCCGGGTATGACGCTAGAGAAAGCATTCCTTGCTGAACCTGCATTGCCAGAGCTTTACGATGGCGATGAAGAAGTTCGTGAGCTGATTGATAAGTGTCGCATCCTTGAAGGTTGTACGCGAAATGCCGGTAAGCACGCAGGTGGTGTTGTTATCTCACCCACCACGATCACCGATTTTGCGCCAATCTATGCCGACGCAGAAGGTAACTTCCCAGTAACGCAGTTCGATAAGAATGACGTTGAAACGGCTGGCTTGGTTAAGTTCGACTTCTTGGGGCTGCGTACCCTGACCATCATCGACTGGGCGTTAGGCCTAGTGAATCCACGTTTGAAGAAAGAGGGGAAAGAACCGGTTCGTATCGAGTCGATTCCTCTTGATGACCAAGCGTCATTTAACCTATTACAAAATTCTGAAACCACCGCGGTATTCCAGCTGGAATCGCGTGGTATGAAAGACCTTATCAAACGTCTACAGCCCGACTGTTTTGAAGATATTATCGCATTGGTAGCCTTGTTCCGTCCGGGTCCTCTGCAATCAGGCATGGTAGATAACTTTATCGACCGTAAGCACGGCCGAGAAGCGGTTTCATACCCAGATGAAACGTGGCAGCACGAATCGCTTAAAGAGACACTAGAACCTACGTACGGCATCATCCTGTACCAAGAACAGGTAATGCAAATCGCACAGATCCTCGCTGGTTATACGCTTGGCGGAGCGGATATGTTGCGTCGTGCGATGGGTAAGAAAAAGCCAGAAGAGATGGCAAAGCAGCGTGGTACCTTTAAAGAGGGCGCTGAAGCCAATGGTGTTGATGGCGAACTGGCCATGAAGATCTTTGACTTGGTAGAGAAATTTGCGGGCTACGGCTTTAACAAATCTCACTCGGCCGCATACGCACTGGTTTCTTATCAAACGCTATGGCTGAAAACGCACTACCCAGCGGAATTTATGGCTGCGGTAATGACAGCGGATATGGATAACACCGAGAAGGTTATCGGCCTTGTTGATGAATGTTTCCGTATGAAGCTCAAGCTTTTACCACCAGATATCAACTCAGGTTTATACCGTTTCAATGTGGATGAAGATGGCGCGATTGTTTATGGCATCGGTGCGATCAAAGGGGTCGGTGAAGGCCCTATTGAAGCGATCATTGAAGCGCGAAATAAAGGCGGTTACTTTAAAGACTTATTCGACTTCTGTGCACGCCTTGATCTGAAGAAGGTCAACAAACGTGTTATCGAAAAGTTGATTCTATCCGGAGCCTTAGATAGATTAGGTCCTCACCGAGCGGCAATGATGGCATCTTTGAAAGATGCGGTGAAGGCGGCGAGTCAACATCATCATGCCGAGTCTTTTGGTCAATCTGATATGTTTGGCGTGTTGACCGACGCTCCGGAAGAGGTTGAACACAAGTATACCCAAGTGCCTAAATGGCCTGAGAAGGTTTGGCTTGAAGGTGAACGTGAAACGCTTGGTTTGTATTTAACGGGTCACCCGGTTAACGCTTACATCAAAGAGTTAGCGAAATACACCAGCTGTCGTTTGAAAGATGCCACGCCAACGCGTCGTGACCAATCACTAACAATTGCAGGCTTGGTGATTGCTGCGAGAGTGATGACGACGAAGCGCGGCACGCGAATTGGTTTGATGACACTTGATGACCGTTCGGGGCGAATGGAAGTGATGTTGTTCTCGGATGCGCTCGATCGCTACGCAGAATTGCTCGAAAAAGACAAAATTGTGGTCGTTTCCGGACAGGTCAGCTTTGATGATTTCAATGGCGGGCTTAAAATGTCCGCGCGCGAGGTCATGGACTTAGGAAGCGCCCGTGAGAAATATGCTCGTGGGGTGTCGATATCTATCGACCAATCCCAAATTAACGGTCAATTTTTTGAACGCTTTAGTCAAATCTTAGAACCTTATAGAGCCGGAACGGTCCCAGTCAATGTATACTACCAGCGTGCCGACGCTAGAGCGCGGTTAACATTGGGCACAGAATGGCGCGTGACGCCAAGTGATACATTACTAGACGAATTAAAACAGCTGCTTGGAAATAGCCAAGTAGAACTCGAATTTAACTAAAATTTAGCTTCGCGAATGCGGAGCTGAATCAACAAGGATTCATAGATGAGCCTGAACTTTCTAGAATTTGAAAAGCCTATCGCTGAACTTGAAGCAAAAATCGAAGCGCTACGTGACGTTTCGCGTCACGGTGGTGACACAGCGGTAGATCTAGACAAAGAAATCGAACAACTAGAGAAAAAAAGCTTAGAGCTTAAACAGAAAATCTTTAGTGACTTAGGTGCATGGCAGGTAGCTCAACTTGCTCGTCACCCTCAACGTCCTTACACCAAAGATTACCTGGAGCATGCATTCACAGAGTTTGAAGAGATGGCGGGCGATCGCGCTTACGCTGACGACAAAGCTATTGTGGGTGGTATGGCTCGTCTAAATGGCCGTCCTGTTATGGTTATTGGTCACCAGAAAGGTCGTGAGACTAAAGAGAAAGTGATCCGTAACTTTGGTATGCCAAAGCCAGAAGGTTACCGTAAGGCGCTACGTCTAATGGAAACTGCTGAGCGTTTCAACATGCCTATTATTACTTTCATCGACACAGCGGGCGCATACCCAGGTGTTGGTGCTGAAGAGCGTGGTCAATCTGAAGCTATCGCTAAAAACCTAAAAGTGATGGCTGGCCTTTCAGTTCCTGTTATCTGTAACGTTGTGGGTGAAGGCGGTTCTGGTGGCGCACTAGCGATTGGTGTTGGTGACTACGTGAACATGCTTCAGTACTCTACGTACTCAGTAATCTCTCCAGAAGGTTGTGCTTCAATCTTATGGCGCGATTCAGATAAAGCACCACAAGCAGCTGAAGCGATGGGCCTGATTGCTCCTCGTCTTAAAGAGCTTGAGCTTATCGACGAAATCATTCCTGAGCCTCTAGGTGGCGCGCACCGCGACCCTGCACAAACCGCTCAAAACATGAAAGACATGTTAGTTAAACAGCTAGAAGAGCTAGAGCAGTTTGATAACGAAACGCTGCTTGAGCGTCGTTACCAGCGTCTAATGAGCTACGGCTACTGCTGATAACTTGCCTTAGCGATAAGGCTAGCTATACGAACAAATGATGAAAGGGTTGGACTCAGTGCCAACCCTTTTTTATTATTAAAACATTATCCCTTAACACACGATCTCTTGGTTTATTAGCCTCATGACACACTTAATTGATACCTTCACATCTGTACTTGATCAAAGCGCGCTTAAGCCTTGTCGGTTGATCGTCGCTTTCAGTGGTGGTGTCGATTCACGAGTGTTGTTGGAGTTGGCTGCCCAATTCGCTAAGTCCCATCACATCGATTGCTGTGCGGTACATGTTCACCACGGCTTAAGCAACAATGCTGATTATTGGGCAGAGCAGTGCAAAACATGGTGTGATGCTTTGTCGGTATCCTTGTTCATTGAACGAGTCTCGCTAGATATTAGCCGTGGAGAAAGCGTTGAAAAGCTGGCTCGAGACGCGCGATACCAAGCCCTTAAAAAGCATATTAGACAAGGTGATGTGTTAGTGACAGGCCAGCACATCGATGACCAAGTCGAGACCTTCTTGTTAGCTCTTAAGCGTGGCAGTGGTCCGAAAGGGCTCTCTTCAATGGCGAAAGTGATGCCATTTTCAGGTGCTCATATCGTTCGCCCACTGCTGTCGGTGACGAGAACGGATATTGAAGTGGCGGCGCGCGATATGGCTTTAACTTGGGTAGAAGATGAGAGTAATCAAGACGTTCGCTTTGACCGTAATTTTATTCGTCATCAAGTCACTCCGACACTGACCGTGCGTTGGCCTAGTTTTCGAGAATCGGTCAGTCGTAGTGCTCAGCTATGTGCAGAGCAAGAGTTACTGTTGGATGAGTTGTTAGAATCTCACTTACAACAAGCTTTGACTGAGAAGCACAGCTTAAGTATTGAGGTATTATCTCAGTACTCTGATTTACTGCGTGCACGCTTATTAAGAATGTGGCTGAGCCGCTGTAATCAACCGATGCCGAGCCAAAAGCAGCTCAAACTTATATGGGATGAGGTGGCATGTGCTCAGGCAGACGCCAACCCTAAGCTGGTGTTGAATGAGGTTGAGGTTAGACGTTTTAATCATCAGCTCCATGTCGTAAAAGAGACCAAAGACTTGTCGAACTGGCAAAGTGATATCTCGATGGAAGAGAGCTTAGTTTTGCCTGACGGTTTAGGGGAACTACACTTAACTTCAGCGGCGAGTGATGGTGTATCTAACCACTGTGATGCGCAACATTTTAGTCTCAACACAACGAGAGGAACACTGCGAGTGATATTTAACCCTGAGGGATTGTCAGCACACCCTGTTGGGCGCGGTCATAGCAGGAAGCTTAAGAAGTTGTTTCAAGAGTACCAAGTACCCAGTTGGTTAAGACGCAGAACGCCGATATTAATGGATGGCGATCGAGTGATCGCTGTTTTAGGCTTATTCGTAGATAAAAACTACGAAGGTCAAGATTGTGAAGCGCTTTGGAGCAAGTAGAAAAAGTTTATGTCACAATTCACCGTCACTTTAATAAAAATAATTAATGGAATATGCAATGAAGAAAATTACACTAGGATTAGTTCTTGGATTTGGACTATTGAGTGGTAACGCTCTGGCGGCTGATGTTGCTGCGGGTCAAGCTAAAGCAGCAATCTGTGCGGCATGTCATGGTGCAGACGGTATCGCAGTGATCCCTGGCTATCCAAACCTTAAAGGTCAAAACGAGCAATACATCGCTTCATCAATTAAGGCCTATAAGAATGGCCAGCGCACCGGCGGTTTGGCCGCTGTAATGCAGGCTCAAGCTTCAATGCTGAGTGATGAAGACATCGCGAATCTAGCCGCTTACTACGCAAGCCTTAAGTAAAACCTTCTCAAAGCGCTGATTAAACAAGATGATAAATTTCGAGCCAGAGCTTTAAAGCTCTGGCTTTTTTCATTGAATGTTTACTATAGCTAACCGATAATGAGCCATTCGCACAGTTTAAGGGATGAACATGAAAAAGATTGAAGCCATTATCAAGCCATTCAAACTTGATGATGTACGTGAAGCACTTGCAGAAGTGGGTATTACGGGTATGACAGTATCTGAAGTTAAAGGCTTTGGACGTCAAAAAGGTCATACTGAGCTATACCGCGGCGCAGAGTACATGGTCGACTTTTTACCTAAAGTGAAACTAGAAATCGTTGTGACCGACGAAGTGGCTGACCAATGTGTTGATACCATCATTGAGACGGCTCAAACAGGTAAAATTGGTGACGGTAAGATCTTCATTACTGAAGTTGAACGTGTGGTACGTATTCGTACTGGCGAAGAAGACGAAGACGCCGTATAAAAAAACTATTACCCTAAAAGGAGCGTTTATCGCTCCTTTTTCATCTCTGGTAGGGTGCTGTATGTTTAAGAAAACCATCATTGTTATCACGTTATTGATAACGCTTGCTGTCGTTAGTTTTCATTTTATCTTCGTGATCCCGAATAAACCCAACCTGATCATTTCCTCTCAAAGTACCAGTAACGACATCTACAGTTGCTACCAAAACTCTGCACCGAAAGCGATTGATGTGTCTGATGGCTTAGACATTACGGTGTGGAATATCTACAAGCAAAACCGAAATAATTGGCAGAGTGAGTTAAATAAGCTGTCGGCAGGTAGCGATTTAGTCTTGCTGCAAGAAGCTAGTATGACAGAAGGACTTCGCCAATGGGTAATGAGCGGACAGTGGGGAAGCACACGTGTTAATGCGTTTGAGGCCTTTGAGCAAAGTGCTGGGGTACTCAACCTAGCAACCCATTTACCGATTGAAGCGTGTGCTTATACTCATGAAGAACCTTGGCTTCAACTGCCTAAATCGGCGCTTTGGTCGCGTTACCAACTAAACAATGGCGAAGAGCTGGCTGTGATTAATATCCACGCTGTGAACTTTACCTTTGGTACGGAAGATTACGAGGCTCAGCTCAAGAGCTTAACTGACAATCTGCAAAAGTATCGTGGGCCGGTTATTTTTGCTGGGGACTTTAATAGCTGGAGTGAAGCTCGCTTTGCTGTATTGAAAGATGCGTTGGAGAAGGTTGGTTTGACGGAAGTTGCCTTTGAGCCAGATAACAGAACTCAGTTCATTACAGGACTGGTGCTCGACCATGTGTTCTATCGAGGGCTAGAGGTAGAAAAAGCAAAAGCGCCCATTACGGACGCTTCTGATCATAACCCTATGCGAGTGACCTTTAAGGCTAAATAGTGATTAGCTATTAGTCATTGGAACTTAACCATTCGCACGGTGGTTACCTTGGGAAATCTAACGGAACAATAGGCTAGAGAGTCTTCGCTAGCCTTATCTCTTCTACTTAAAAGATTAAAATGTAGAGCGCCCAGATTAGGTAGTAGCCAACCCATGGTAAGCCTGAAATCACAAGCGCTTGCCCGCGTTCAAACTCAGTCCACGTTAATACCGCAGCATAACCTAGCACGATGTACCATGGCAGAAGCAGTGGTAATGAGCTAGCAAACTGTGACCAATCATTAGTTAGCGGTAACTTGATCAAGCCATTTAAGCTGTTCAAGTCGGCAGCGTAGTTCATCACATGTCCATGCTTGAATATCAGGCTTGCGTAGCTTGCTACATCACCTAAAACAGCTGGGAATATAACAACCGATGCCGCTGCAAACCATCGCCAAAAGCTGTGCTGATGTTGGCTTGGCTTGGTTGCTAGGTTAAACCAGAATGCCAATAGAACGATGGTTAATGTTCGGCCAAATACGTCGCTGATGATTTCACTTGCGAGTAAGGTATTGCTGTCAAGTAACGCCAATTGGTCAGGGTTCGTTTGAGCCAGTTGCTGCGAGAGCTCTGCACTTAACCATGCAAAATCTACATTCGAAAAATAAGCACCCCAAAACAAAAATGGGCTGAGCATTAATACGACGTAGGGTTGCCATCCCCAAGCACTTCGTTGATAAAGCGCTAAGAAACAAGCTGTTGGCGAACGGAATATATCCAACAGCATGACGAGTGGGTTACTTGACGGGTTCATACACTTACCTTAGTTACATCAACATACAGCTTCAGTTTTTGTCCTGGCTGTAGGTATTTTTTGTTCTGCAAAGTGTTCCATTTTACAACATCTGTACTTTTTACTTTGAACTTTGATGCAATACCGCTGACTGTGTCACCTGATCTTACGTTATAAAAGATCGTACGGATGATGGCGCCGTCTGAGCCGTTCTTCCAAATGACCAGTTCTTGACCAACTCTAAGCGTGTCGCGTGGTCCCATGCCATTCCACTTAGCCAGTGATTGATGAGAGACCTTATTTGCGCGTGCAATCGTCCATAGGCTGTCACCACTTCTTACAGTATGGCTGAGCTTATATTGACCACGACTCTTCGACTGTGTGCTTGCTAGGCGGTTTGAGGCGCTTAGGGCGTATGTCTTGTCGTCTTTGGTGGATGTTGGGATAAGTAAGTGCTGGCCAATACGAATATTGTTGTTGCTCAAACCGTTTGCAGAGCGGATCACTTTGCTGGTGGTGTTATATTTGCTTGCCAGTACGCTAATGCTGTCACCAGATTGAACCTTGTAACGCACCAACTTCATGCCTTTGCCTTTATTGGCAGCGACTTCTTTGTTGAATTTCTCAACTGAATCTAAAGGAAGTAATAGTTGTTGGTGTTTCTCTGGTGCCGTTGCCCATTGGTTGTAAGCCGGGTTGTAACCTTGAAGTTCTTTGACAGGAATGCCTGCGTAGTTCGCAGCAATGGCTAAATCAAGCTGTTCTTCAGGGTTAACCAGAGTCAGCACTGGCTTATTCGGGATCGCCGGAATATCGATGCCATACTTTTCTTGGTTGGCAATGACATCTGCTAGAGCAAGCAGTTTAGGTACATAGCTGCTGGTCTCTTTTGGTAAGTCCAAAGAGAAAAAGTCGATTGGCTTGCCCAGCTTCTTGTTCTTGCGAATTGCGCTGTTTACTCGACCACCACCACTGTTATAGGCAGCAATCGCATGATTCCAGTCGCCATCGAAACGTCGGTTAAGATCTGAGAGGAAGTCCAATGCGGCGTCGGTAGAGGCGGCAACATCGCGGCGGCCGTCATACCAAAAGTTCTGTTCAAGCCCGTAGTCTTTGCCAGTGCCTGAAATGAATTGCCATAGACCAGCAGCACTGCCATGAGAGTAGGCAAACGCATCGAAAGAGCTTTCTACAACGGGTAGTAGTGCCAATTCTAGTGGTAAGCCTTTTTCTTCAATCTTAGTCGTGATCAGATACAAGAAAGGTTCAGCACGCTTTGATACTGTTTTTAGATGACTCGGGTGCTTGAGATACCAAGTTCGGTAGTAGTCGACCTTCTTTTGGTCTGGCACTTCCATTTCAAGTTGCATCGCAATGCGTTTCCAAACATCTTCTTGTGTTTGTGGAGTAACGACAGGTGCTTCAACTTTTTGATCTTCTTTGGCTGTTGCTTCTGATGAAACGTTCGCTTGAGAAACTTCTTTAGTAGGAGATGTGTTGGTTTGCTCGGAAGCTTGGTCTGGATTCTCTGACTGAGTTAATTGGCAACCAGAAAGTAGTAATACCAAAGCCCAGCTGTACTTAACTCGCATGTTACAGCCTTTTTAATTAACGGCCGATGATAATACTTGCCACCCCCTATGAGTGACAAGTCTGTATTTGTTAAAATTCGTTCTTCCACGCACGTAAAGCGGTGAATACCGATAAAGGATCGGTCTGCTCGGTGCGATTAGACACTGATTTCACTACACTTGGCTCGGTATAGCGCAGGAAGGGGTTCACAAACTTCTCTTGTCTCAAATTTGTGGGGATGGTCGACTTATTTTGAGCGCGAAGTCGGTTCACTTGGTCGCGATATTGCTGCAAATGTTGGTTATCAGGCTCTACGGCTAATGCGAAAGCGATATTGGCTGCAGTGTACTCATGTGCACAATACACTTCGGTTTCTTGAGGCAGAGCCGTGATCTTATTCAGTGCATCGAACATCTGTTGTGGTGTGCCTTCCATGATTCGGCCACAGCCCGCAGAGAACAACACATCACCACAAAACAGTTTGGCATCGCCCACATAACCAATATGACCCGCAGTATGGCCACTGAGCCCTAGGACGAGGAATACTTCGCCAAACAGTTCTAATTGATCACCATCATCGACCGGATGAGTTAAGGTAGGGATAGGTTCATTCCTTGGACCGACAACATCCACGCCGGGAAATTGTCTAACGAGTTCTGGAACACCACCAATGTGATCGTGGTGGTGGTGTGTAATCAAGATTGCATCTAAAGTTAGCTCATGGTGTGCCAAGTACTCTAATACTGGAGCCGCATCACCAGGGTCGACGACAGCACAACGGCGATCGCTATTTTGAATCAGCCAGATGTAATTGTCGTTAAATGCAGGTATGCTTTTGATATGTAACATTATTGGTTCTCCAGTCACTATTAGTGCGACAGAATAAGTGAGACAGATTATTGATGAAGCCAGCACGTAGCAGAAAGAAGTTTGAACGTCCTTACACTTGGGCGCAATTGCACAATGGGGACTGGTTGAGAGAATCTATTCAAACTCGACTCGATGAGTGGTGCCCAAAGCTATTTGGTTACCATATGCTCAAGCTCGGTGGCCTCAGTAGTGAGATTTCTAGCTGCACATGCAACATTCAACATCAAGTAAACCTAGATATCCAGAACCCATTACATAATGTGATAGCGGATGGCTATAATTTACCCTTTTTGGAGAAAAGCTTTGATGTTGTAGTACTGAGTCATCAGCTAGATTATAGCAATGACCCGCATCGCTTATTGAGAGAAGTCGATCGAGTGATGATGGACGATGGCTATATCATTATCACGGGCTTCAACCCAATCAGTGTCACTGGGCTTGCCAGTTTGATGCCTTGGCGAAAGAACAGCTTGCCTTGGAGTGGGCGTATGTACACGCCAAGTCGAATTAAAGACTGGTTAGGTGTACTTAACTATGAAGTAATTCATTGTGACACCTACGCGCTGTTTCCGATGAGTAAGTATCAAGCGATGTGGACGTGGTTGGAGAACAGCTTAGGTGGTTGTGCATCCTTCGCCGGAAGCCAATACTTTATTGTTGCTCGTAAGCGTACTTACCCGCTAAAACCCATCAAACCACATTGGCACCTTAAGCGACGTTTCTCGCCTGTTGGGGCAAGTTTTAGAACCAATACGCGCCGTACAATGGATTCAGCCAAAGCGTCATATCCGCTAAAAACAGAAAAAGCCGATTAGTTGTCGGCTTTTCATCTATCAATTCGATTGAGAAATTGTCAATTAGTTTAAGAAATTATAAATCGCTTTCTGAAATGTGCGTCTAATTAAAAAGACGATTAGCTTGGTTGATAGCCCGTATCTTCTAGAGTCGGATTCTCCGCTGCATTTCGCGCTAAATCATCACACATTTCGTTTTCTCTGTGTCCCGCGTGTCCTTTTACCCAGCGCCAATCAACGCTATGGCGAGCGGTTTCTTTATCGAGCCTTTGCCACAGATCGGCATTTTTAACCGGTTTCTTGTCGGCTGTTTTCCAGTCACGCTTTTTCCAGTTATGAATCCACTGTGTGATGCCTTGACGCACGTATTGGCTATCTGTGGTCAGAATCACAGAGCAAGGTTCTTTGAGGGCTTGGAGAGCAACGACAGCGGCGAGCATTTCCATACGGTTATTGGTTGTTAGCGTAAAACCTTCTGCTAGCGTCTTCTCGACTTTTTTGTAGCGAAGTACGATGCCATAGCCGCCGGGACCAGGGTTTCCTAAACAAGAACCATCAGTGAAAATTTCAACTTGTTTCGTCATGATTTGATACTATTACCTCAAGCACATTATCGGCATAGTCTGACACAGTTATCCTTATGAATACCAGTAGCACTCCAGAACAAAGCACGAACGAAAAAAACAGTTCGAACGAAAATAAGCGCATTGTTGTACTCGATACCGAAACCACCGGTATGAATACAGAAGGTGGCCCTCACTATATGGGTCACCGCATCGTTGAAATTGGTGCAGTAGAGATCATCAACCGTAGGCTGACCGGGCGTCATTTCCACGTCTACATCAAGCCCGATCGTGCGATTCAAGAAGAGGCGATTGGCGTTCACGGTATTACCGATGAATTCTTGATTGATAAGCCTGAATACCGAGACATTCATAAAGAGTTTCTCGACTTTATCAAAGGTGCGGAGCTGGTGGCTCATAACGCGCCCTTCGATACGGGCTTCATGGACTATGAGTTTGAGAAGCTCAACCCAGCGATAGGTAAAACGGATGACTACTGTAAAGTTACCGATACCTTGGCAATGGCGAAGAAGATATTCCCAGGTAAAAGAAACAACCTAGATATCTTATGTGACCGTTACGGTATCGATAACTCGCACCGCACTCTCCACGGCGCATTGCTCGATGCGGAGATCCTAGCCGACGTCTACTTATTGATGACGGGTGGTCAAACTTCGCTGCAATTTAACGCTGGTCAACAGGAAGGTGAAGCCGAAAGCATACGAAGAGTAGAAAGTGGTCGAAAATCCCTAAAGGTTTTACGAGCTACGGCCGATGAAGTAGAAGCGCATCAAAGTCGTTTAGATCTCGTCGAGAAAAGCGGAAGCTGCCTCTGGCGTCAGTAGGGAGAAAGTATGTTAAGGGTATTGGCTACCGGTTGCTTATTGCTGTTAAGTTTTGGCTTACATGCAGCAACAGAATCCGTTATGAGTTTATTGGACAACCGTTTTCGAGTTGATCCCAGTATTGAACAAGTCACCTTTGTGATTTATCGAGCCGATAACTCTAAACCTGTCGTTTTGGTTCGCCCTGATGGCAAGAAATACTACTCTTGGCGCAATGCTGATAATGTCCGTTGGTACGAAGAATCGTCCATGGACATTATCTCTATCGACAATCCGATGCCCGGCCCTTGGCAAGCGATAGGTAAAGTTTCCCCTAAGAACAATATCAAGCTGCTGTCTCATCTTGTTTTGGATGCTAATGAGTTCCCAGATAAGTTGTACCAAACAGAGCGCATCAAATTTACCGCTCGACTGACTTCTGATGGCAAGCCGCTGGTGCTGCGCGATTTTCTCGATCGCGTGAAGCTTAAGGTTACCTTTACTAAGTTTGTTGAAAACGAAGAGTCTTTAGTAAGAGAAGCGCGCCCGGTGCCTGTTGTGATGGGCGAGTTTGCCGATGATGGCGCTGATCTTGATGAAAAAGCCGGAGATGGTGTGTTCACTGTCTCTTTACCAATTGATATCGAGCCTGGTAAATACAGAGCGCGTATTACTTCTGGCAATGGCGTTTTCCTGCGAGCGCAAGAGCAAGAAGTCTTGGTTTACCCAACACCCATTACTACCACCTTCATTCAGTCACGAAAAGAGGGCTTACCTCATACTATTGTGGTGTCTGGTGAGCAGGGGATGATCGCACCGAGCTCGTTAGCGGTTCATGTTGAGCACAAGGCTCCTGATGAGTATGTGATGTACAAGCAGGGGCAAGCTGAAGTCGACGCAATGAAAGTCGCTTTAGAGGTGCCTTATAATGGCGATTTAGGAATTTATAATTGGTCAGGGATGGTTTATGCCACTGATGCTTCAAGTCAGCGCCCGCTGATTTTTCCAATTACCGAGCAGTCGTACAGCGTTGTTGAAGATATCGACTTAGCAGAGTCACGACGTCTTCAAGAAGAAGCTCTTGCTGAACAGAAGCGTATCGCAACAGAGTTGATGATCCTTCAAAAACGTGAAGATGACAGACAGCGCAGTATGATCATTATTGCGGTGGGTAATGTGGTCGCTATTCTATTGGGCTTATTGATTTGGTTTGTGGTTCGTAAGGTCAAGGCGAAGAAAAAAGCGTTACCTGAGATGCAGCTCAAGGCGCCCAAGTAACTCGCTTAGATGATTAGATTGTCTAGAGAGAATAAGCCGCTAGATAAAGCATTAAAATTTGTGACAACGATGTCATGAACAAAAAAAACGGGACTCATAGGAGTCCCGTTTTTGTTTCTTTTTCTAACCTTAAGCGACGTTATCAATCGATTGGTCTGGGTACTGAGACTTTGCTGCAAGCTCCTCTGGAGAGAAGTCGTCAACGTTAATCGTGTACAGTCTATGTTCCTCGGCGCTAATCAGCAGAACTGCCTCTTCTTGCGTTAAGATGCCTTTCTCTAACCCTAATTGAGCCACAAGGTCTAGTCGTAAGAAAGCGCGCTTTTGGTGTGTCTCTTTGCAGACTTTGTCGAACAGAGGTTCAGCTTGAAGAATCACTTCTAGCGCTTTTTCAATCTTACCTACTGGGTTGTATTCCGTCGCTTCTAGGTATTGGCCGCGACCTATACGAGAGCGTGTTTCGCTTGGTGTTTGTAGAATGTGCGCAACTTTGCTATCGAGCTTGTCGTTTGGAGCACGACGGATACGACCAAATGGCATTAGCACAACACGAAGCAGACGACCAATCACAGGGTTAGGGAAGTTCGCTAAGAATTCATCAATCGCCACTTCAGTCTGACGTAAGCTATCTTGCATCCCCCAATGTACTAACGGTAGATCTTCAGCGTGGCTGCCTTCACTTTCAAAGCGCTTCAACGTTGCTGAACCGAGGTAAAGTTGACTTAAGATATCACCCAGTCTTGCTGATAAACGTTCTCTACGCTTCAGTGATCCGCCTAGAACTGCCATTGAAATATCAGACAGTAGCGCTAGGTTTGCACTGTAGCGGTTTAGCTGTTGGTAGTAACGCTGTGTCTGTTTATCTGTTTTATTTGAAGGTGTTGGCGCATCAGAACCACGACCATCGGTTAAACCAAACCACAAGCTGCGGACTAGGTTGCTCATCGTAAAGCTAACGTGCCCTGCTAACGCTGAATCAAACTTATCAAGCGCATCGCTGCTTTCAGAATAAGCCGCTTCCATTTCGTTCAGTACGTAAGGGTGACAGCGAATCGCACCTTGACCATAGATGATCATTGAACGAGTCAGGATGTTTGCGCCTTCAACCGTAATCGCGATAGGCGAGCCTTGGTAGCCACGAGCTAGGAAGTTCGATGGGCCTAAACAAATGCCTTTACCACCGACGATATCCATCGCATCAATGATGCTGCGCTGGCCACGGTGAGTACAGTGGTACTTAACGATTGCAGAGATAACCGAAGGCTTTTCACCAAGGTCGATGCCCGCAACGGTTAGGTTACTTGCAGCGTCCATTACATAAGCGTTACCTGCAAGGCGTGCAAGTGGCTCTTCAACCCCTTCCATGCGGCCAATAGGCTGTTTGAACTGACGGCGGATACGAGCGTAAGCGCCAGTTGCAAGCGCGGCAGACTTGATGCCACCAGTTGAATTTGAAGGCAGTGTGATACCACGACCAACCGACAGGCACTCAACCAGCATACGCCAGCCTTGACCGGCCATTTTCTGACCGCCAATGATGAAATCGATAGGCACGAAGATATCGTCGCCTTGCGTCGGGCCATTTTGGAAAGGTACGTTTAGTGGGAAGTGGCGGTTGCCAATCTCTACGCCTTTTAAATCCGTTGGGATAAGCGCACAAGTGATACCAAGATCTTTTTGATCACCAAGCAGGCCATCCGGGTCACGAAGTTTAAAAGCTAAGCCTAATACCGTCGCGACAGGCGCGAGAGTGATGTAACGCTTGTTCCAAGTTAGGCGCATGCCAAGTACTTCTTCGCCTTGCCAGTCGCCTTTACATACCACACCGTAATCTGGGATAGAGCCTGCATCTGAACCGGCTTCTGGGCTAGTCAGAGCAAAACAAGGGATCTCTTTACCTTCCGCTAAGCGAGGCAGGTAGTGGTTTCTTTGTTCTTCTGTTCCGTAGTGTTGTAAAAGTTCACCAGGGCCTAATGAGTTAGGTACGCCAACCGTCGATGACAATACACTAGAAACGCCCGTTAGCTTCTGTAGAACCAAAGATTGAGCGTAAGCTGAGAACTCTAAGCCGCCGTATTTTTTCTTGATGATCATGGCGAAGAATTTATGGTCTTTCAGGTATTGCCATACTTCTGGTGGCAAATCAGCAAGCTCATGTGTCACTTGGTAATCATTGACCATTTCACACACGGTATTTACTGGGCCATCTAAAAACGCTTGCTCAGCTTCAGAGAGCTTCGGATCAGCAATGTTCTGAAGCTTCTTCCATTCAGGTTTGCCTTTGAACAGCTCTGCTTCCCACCATACTGTGCCAGCTTCTAGTGCTTCTTTTTCTGTCTGAGACATCGCCGGTAGAACTTTCTTAAATAAAGAGAGTGCTTTTTGGCTGATCAGTGTCTGACGAATGGTCGGTACAGCAAAGATCGCAACGGCTAATAGATAGCAAAGCCAGCCAGTAACAGCCACGCCGCCAAGCAGTGTTAATGCTACCATTGCGCCGGTTAATACAACTAATGCACGTACCAGACTAACTCTATGGTAAAGACAGACGCCTAAGATGGCGGTCATGCCGAGTAGGGAGAGCAATATGTTCATGATCGATTTCCTTTTCAGAGATCACTTATTGTTATTAAGTTTTAGGTAAGAGGTCTAACCAGTCAAGTGTAAACAAAATATTAAATATTTGTAAAACTCCAAGGTGAGTAAAAAGTGATCTCAATAGAGTTAAAATTCTAATTGTGAGAGGTTGGTGGCGAATATTTGGACGGATTTACAACGACAAGTTAATTAAGGTGGCAATCTTTGGGCTTAAGTGTCGACACTATTTCATGTTTGTGGGTAAACTCAGCTATAAAGAGGGAAAAACCCTCAGCTCTCATTTCACGTACCTTAAGTTGCGTAAAAAAATATAAGAGATAAGCCTTATGTACCAAGACCTAATCAAAAGTGAATTGAACGAAGCTGCTGACGTTCTTAACAAGTTCTTGAGTGATGATCACAACATTGCTCAAATTGAAGCGGCTGCAAAACTGATTGCTGACTCATTCAAACAAGAAGGCAAAGTGCTTTCTTGTGGTAACGGTGGCTCACACTGTGATGCGATGCACTTCGCGGAAGAGCTAACAGGCCGATACCGTGAAAATCGCCCGGGCTACGCTGGCATTGCGATTTCAGACCCTAGCCACTTATCTTGTGTGAGTAATGATTTTGGCTACGACCACGTGTTTTCTCGCTATGTAGAAGCGGTGGGTCGTAAAGGTGATGTGTTGTTCGGTCTGTCGACTTCAGGTAACTCTGCCAATATTCTAAAAGCGATTGAAGCGGCTCAAGCGAAAGGCATGAAGACGATTGCATTGACGGGTAAAGATGGCGGTAAAATGGCGGGTTGTGCGGATATCGAAATCCGAGTACCACACTTTGGCTACGCAGATCGCATCCAAGAGATTCACATTAAGATCATCCACATTGTGATTCAACTTGTTGAAAAAGAAATGGAATAGTCGTTTACAGAGATTTAAAGCACAGCTTAGGCTCTGCTGGTTTTAATAGGGAGTAGATTAAACCATGTGTGAATTGCTTGGTATGAGCGCGAATGTGCCAACTGATATTTGTTTTAGCTTTACTGGTCTTATGCAGCGTGGAGGCAACACTGGCCCGCATCGTGATGGCTGGGGTATTACCTTTTATGAGGGAAAGGGTTTTCGTACATTTAAAGATCCTAACCCTAGCTGTGAATCTAAGATCGCTGAGTTGGTTCAAAACTACCCAATTAAAAGCCAAGCCGTTGTCAGTCATATCCGTCAAGCGAACCGTGGTGGTGTTAATCTAGAAAATACACACCCTTTTACTCGTGAGCTTTGGGGGCGATACTGGACCTTCGCTCACAATGGTCAATTAACGGATTACGACGATCTGATCAGTGGTCGTTTCAGACCGGTCGGCGAGACAGACAGTGAGCTCTCTTTCTGTTGGTTACTCAAACAACTCGAAGAGCGTTTTCCTGAGCCACCTCAAGATATGGAAGGTATGTTTCGCTTTGTGGCTGAGTGTTGTGACAAGCTGCGTGAGAAAGGCGTTTTCAACATGTTACTCAGTGATGGTGAGTATGTGATGACCTTCTGTACCAACCATTTGTACTGGATAACAAGGCGCGCACCTTTTGGTAAAGCGAGCCTGATTGATGAAGATGTTGAGATTAACTTCCAAGAAGAAACTACACCTAATGATGTGGTTACAGTGGTGGCAACCCAGCCTCTAACAGACAATGAAGAGTGGTTTAGAATGAAGCCGGGCGAATATGCGCTGTTTCATTTTGGTGAGCTGATAGGCAACAATCATAAAGCATTGGAAGATGTCGCTTATGCGCCGAAGAAGGTAGCAAGCCAAGCGCCAACTGAACCATTGAGCTGAGCTAAGTATCCCGAATAGTATGATTTGAACCTCATAAAAAAGACCGCTTACTGAACTAATGAATCAGTAAGCGGTCTTTTTTTGGATTTGATTTAGTTTCTGAAGAATTACTCTTCTGCGTAACCGTGTTTACCTAATGCCTTACCGTCTAAGACAGCTTGCCCATTTAGCATTGATAAACGATCTTCGGCGAACCATTTACAGACCATAGGGTAAATGCAGTGTTCTTGAGTAAGCACTCGGCTTGCCAACATATCAGCATCATCATCTTCAAATACCGGCACCTTAGCTTGCAAGATCACAGGGCCGCCATCGAGCTCCTCGGTAACAAAGTGGACGCTAGTACCGTGTTCTTTGTCTTGCGCATCAATGGCACGCTGGTGGGTGTGTAGGCCTGGGTATTTCGGCAACAGAGAAGGGTGGATGTTGACCATTTTCCCTGCATAGTGACGAACAAACTCTGAACTCAGGATTCGCATGTAGCCAGCGAGTACGATTAAATCTGGCTGGTAAGCATCGATCTGAACCATCAATTCATGGTCAAACTCTTCACGTGAACCAAAGTCTTTTGGATTCACTGAATGAGCGTCAACACCTGCGGTTTTCGCTCGTTCTAATCCAAAAGCCTCTGCTTTGTTTGAGAAGACAGCTTTAACCGATGCATCAATCATATCGCTATCGCAGGCATCTAAAATAGCCTGTAAGTTACTTCCGCTTCCTGAAACTAACACAACGATGTTTTTCTGGGAGTGACTGGTTTTATTTGAGTGATTGTTTTTCATAGAGTGGGTCATACGATTGATTAACTGAATTGTTTACAATGTACCTACATAAACTAAGGTTTTCTGCGGGCTAAATAGCAAAATGAGGACCATTAGGTCCTCATTGATTAACTAAGTAAGTGAGCGTATCACTTATTTAATTTCAACTTGCTCTTCGCCAGCTTCAGCGTTTGCGATCTCACCGATAACCCAAGCGTTTTCGCCTTCAGCTTTCAGTAGTTCAACAGCAGCGTCTGCTTGATCTTTAGGTAGAGCAACAACTAGGCCTACACCACAGTTGAAAGTGCGGTACATTTCGAATGTCTCCACGTTACCTTTCTCTTGTAGCCAGTTGAAGATAGCAGGCCATTCCCAGCTCTTGCCATCAATGACTGCTTTAGTACCTTCAGGAAGTACGCGTGGGATGTTTTCCCAGAAACCACCACCTGTGATGTGTGAGATAGCATGAATGTCATGCTCTGCAATCATCTTAAGTGCCGATTTGATGTAAATCTTAGTTGGTTCTAGTAGGTGCTCACCGATAGTGCGACCTTCTAGTTCTTCACTCTTATCAGCACCAGAAACTTCTAGGACTTTACGAATTAAAGAGTAACCGTTTGAGTGTGGACCACTTGAGCCAACAGCGATAAGTGCGTCGCCTGCTGCTACTTTAGTGCCGTCAATGATGTCCGCTTTTTCTACAACACCAACACAGAAGCCAGCTACATCGTAGTCGTCGCCTTCGTACATGCCTGGCATTTCAGCAGTTTCACCACCGATTAGTGCACAGCCAGCTTGAACACAGCCTTCAGCAATACCAGAAACAACGTCTGCTGCTGTATCTACATCTAGCTTACCTGTTGCGTAGTAGTCTAGGAAGAATAAAGGCTCACCACCTTGAACGATTAGGTCGTTCACACACATTGCCACTAGGTCGATACCAATGGTGTCGTGTTTTTTCAGATCCAAAGCAAGGCGAAGTTTAGTACCAACACCATCAGTACCTGAAACAAGTACTGGCTCTTTGTATTTCGTTGGAAGTTCACATAGGGCGCCAAAGCCACCAATACCGCCCATTACTTCAGGGCGACGAGTGCGTTTAACAGCACCTTTAATACGGTCTACTAGTGCATTACCTGCGTCGATATCAACACCAGCGTCTTTGTAGCTTAGAGAAGAAGTATTACCACTCACGGGATAGTCCTCGAACTTAAGTTGGATGTGAAAACGGCGCTATTCTAACAGGGCTTGAATATGAAGAGCAAACGTTTGCGCGGTTTTTTTTATTAGAATAAAGATTCTGAAATAACCTTAGAGTTCGTGTATAATCTACAGGTTTGTTTAAATATTGCCGGAGTTGGAAATGAAAGTTGTTGAAGTGAAACACCCGCTAGTAAAACATAAAATTGGCCTGATGCGTGAAGGTGAGATTAGCACTAAGCGTTTTCGTGAGCTAGCGACAGAAGTGGGTAGCCTTCTAACATACGAAGCGACATCAGACTTTGAAACTGAGCGTGTGACGATTAACGGTTGGAACGGTCCAGTAGAAGTTGACCAAATTAAAGGTAAAAAAGTAACGGTAGTGCCAATCCTACGTGCTGGTCTAGGCATGATGGACGGCGTTCTTGAGCACATCCCAAGTGCACGTATCAGCGTTGTTGGTATCTACCGTGACGAAGAAACACTTGAGCCAGTACCATACTTCAACAAGCTTGCATCTAACATCGATGAGCGTATTGCTCTAGTGGTAGACCCAATGCTTGCGACAGGTGGTTCTATGATCGCGACTATCGACCTGATGAAAGAGAAAGGTTGTAAGCACTTTAAGATTCTTGTGCTTGTTGCTGCTCCTGAAGGTATCGCTGCTCTAGAAAAAGCGCACCCAGATGTTGAGCTTTACACGGCTGCAATCGATGAGAAGCTAAACGACAAGGGCTACATTGTTCCTGGTCTTGGCGATGCTGGCGATAAGATCTTCGGTACTAAGTAATTCGGTTTCAGCTTAAGTGACTCTAAACAGTTCCTTAACTCGCTGAATTAACCGTATTAATAAAAAGGGAGAGCATTCGATGCTCTCCCTTTTTTGATCTTGTTAGGTTGCGATTCTTTGGAATCTAGCCTTACCGACTCATTAATCGATTTGAGCTTTATCTACCACAGTGTTGTCACCTAGCTCTTCTGGAAGTACTAGGTTAAGTAGAATCGCAACGATACCGCACAAGCTTACGCCCTGTAGGCTAAAGTCACCGATACCAAAGGCCATGCCGCCAATACCAAAGACTAAAGTAATGCCCACAATCACAAGGTTACGTGATTTGTGTAGGTCAACATTGTTTTTGATTAGCGTGTTAAGACCCACTGTTGCGATAGAGCCAAACAGTAGAATCATGATTCCGCCCATTACAGGAACCGGAATCGTTTGAAGTAGTGCGCCTAGCTTGCCAACCAATGCAAGAACGATGGCTGTGACTGCAGCCCAAGTCATGATCACAGGGTTGAATGCTTTGGTAAGCATTACTGCGCCTGTTACTTCACTGTACGTCGTGTTTGGCGGCGCGCCCAGCATTGAAGCGGCAATTGTTGCCACACCGTCGCCAGTAATAGTGCGGTGTAAACCTGGTTTTTTAAGGTAGTCTTTACCGGTCACGTTAGATATCGCAAGCATATCACCTACGTGTTCAACGGCAGGTGCAATCGCGACAAATACCATAAAAAAGATAGCGTTGATGTTGAACTCAGGTGCAGTGAAGTTCGGTAGTGCCAACCAAGACGCTTGAGCCACTGGTGTGAAGTCTACCGCGCCGTATACCAAGCTAGTGATGTAACCCGCAACAATACCACCAAAGATAGGCAGCAGTTTTAGGAAGCCTTTCGAGAATACACTGATGACAATCGTTACTAGCAGTGAAATCGAAGAGATCCACAGTGCTGCGTCTGCATCAACGAGCTGAACTGCGCCGTCGCCAGTCTTACCAAGCGCCATGTTTACCGCAACAGGCGCAAGACCTAAACCGATAACCATGATTACAGGGCCAACCACGACGGGTGGAAGTAGCTTATGAATGAAGCCAACGCCTCTTACTTTAATCAATGCACCCATCAATACATACACAACACCTGCCGCCATTAGGCCACCCATGGTTGCGCCAACGCCCCATGTTTGAATACCAAACATGATAGGCGCGATGAATGCGAAAGAAGACGCTAAGAAGATTGGCACTGAACGGCGTGTAATAAGTTGGAATAAAAGGGTACCGATACCTGCGCCAAACAGTGCAACGTTAGGATCAAGCCCTGTTAGTAGCGGCACGAGTACAAGCGCACCAAAAGCTACGAACAGCATTTGCGCACCTTGCAAAGCATTTTTCATGTTATGTCCTTAAAAATGGTCGTTATATGAAAAGCGAAAAATAAAATTCGCGGGATTCTATCACTTGGCAATCGATTGCTACACCAAATAGATCAAATTTATTTATCTTAGTGATGTTTTATATCCATCTAAGCCCTAGAAATTCAGTTTATAAGTGAGCGATTTATCATGGCCAGGTGATATTTTGTGGTTATTAAACACAGTGGGCGCTATCGACCTTGCCCCTCAATCCATAGTTGCTTATCATCTAGGCACAAGATTTGAATATTAGGATCAGTATGCGCTACATAGCATTGTTGTTGATGGGACTATTAGCCTCTCCGAGTTATGCCTTAACTCAAGTAGATATTTTTAGTGCTGAAGTTGCGATTAACGCTGAAGACAAACAGCCAGAACAAGTGGCAAGAAATACAGGTATGGAGCAGGTATTGATACGTGCGACTGGCCAAACTGATGTCGCTTCGAATGAGACGATTCAAAAGGCGATGCGCAAGAGTTCGCAGTACATGTCTCAAATGAGTTTTGGCGAAAGCAATGACCAATCAACATTGCGTATGCGTTTTAACGGTGCTCAAATCCGTTCTCTGTTGACTCAAGCACAGTTACCTTACTGGCCTGACACGCGTTCAAACATCCTTGTTTGGCTGGTGGAAGAGGACAACTACGACAAGAACATCGTATGGGAACACTCTAACTCACAGTTAGCAGCTAGCTTACAAGCTAAGGCAAAAGAGCGTGGCTTGCCTCTAACGCTGCCTGTGGGTGACTTTGACGATATTACGGGTATTGCGACTTCTGATTTGTGGGGTAGCTTTGTTACGCCAATCAGTAAAGCGAGTCAGCGTTATCCTGTTGATGCTGTGTTGGTGATAAAGGCTCAATCTTCAGGCCTACGTTGGGCTCTATACGATCAAAAGCCAAGTCAATTGACGAGTGCACCAACATCGCCTGTAAGTGGTTCACTATCGGGTAACAGCGACACGACTTCTAAGAAGTTAGTTGACCAAATCAGTAACTACTACGCAGGCAAAAGTGCTGTGACGGTAGCGAGTGAGTCATCAGAATCGATTTTAACGCAGTTTATTAGCCTGAATAATGCTCAAGACTTCTTCCAGTTAGAGAACGCACTTAAGCGTCTAAACTCGGTGGCAAGCCTAGATATTCTGAAGATTCAGAACAACGAAGTCACTTTCCGAATTCACTTATTGTCGACTCAACAAGAGTTTGAGCAAGAAGTAGCAAGTATTCGCCAAGTTGCGAAGGTTGAAGAATCTTACATTGAGCCTGAAGTGAGCCCTGAATTTGAAACTCAAGACAACACAATGTCTGTAGGTGATGATTCAACAGACGCTGCTGAAGTCGTTGGTGACGAAACTGACTCAGGCGTACAAGTGATTAAGGGCAACGAGGTATCTGAGGATGCTGAGCTAACGAATACGCCTGACGCAACGTTAGAGGATTCTAATACAGAAGATCTAACCATCACTGCGCCAGTACATGCTAAGCCAAGCTTGGTATACGAGTGGGTTCGCTCATAATTGTCAGCTGACATGACTGATTGAAATGAAAACTTGAAAAAAGCCCTGCAAGAGCAATCTCGCAGGGCTTTTTGTTTGTAAGCGGTCAGTTTAAAAGCATGGGCTCAATATTATTGCTCGAACTTAGCTTTCTCTCTCTTTTCTACTTCGGAAAGGCGCTTCAACTTGATGCCTAACTCTTTGGCTCTAAAGCGAGTAAATAAGATATTGCCCGCGAAACCTAGAGTCGTCAGAAGCAGTTCTACAGCCGCTAATAAACGTTCACCATCGTCTACATACAAGATAGTTAATGCGTGTAGGAAATAGAGCATCAAGACGAAATTTGCCCATGCGTGCGTATAAGGTTTTCCTGCTAAAATGCCCGGTAATGGCAATAACAGCGGGATAGCCCAAGCAATCGCCAGTGTGACATTACTGAGATGAGGGTGCGGTGAAAGCGTCATCTGCCAAGCCACCACCCAGAATAACAGTGACAAGTTGCCCGCTAAAGCAAGGTAGCGAAATAGCTTGGTTTTGGGAGACATAGCCTTCTCTGGCATATACATCATTGAGAAATTCCCTTCTGATTTATTGCGATGCGCGCTAGGCGTTTACCTAGGTTTTGCGCCAACTCAATCTCTTCTTTGCTAAGTGAAGCGCTCTCTCCAGTACTGCTTGCACCATAAGGCGTACCACCAGTTTGAGTGGTGTGCAGCGCCGGTTCTGAGTAGGGGATGCCCACGACTAACATGCCGTGATGAAGCAGGGGCAACATCATGCTTTGTTGTGTTGTCTCTTGACCACCATGCAATGATGAAGAAGAGGTAAATACACAACCTGGCTTATCGATGAGATCACCATTGATCCACATTGATGTCGTGCTATCCCAAAAGTGCTTCATTGGCCCGGCCATGTTACCAAACCAAACCGGACTGCCTAGCGCCAAACCATCACAAGATCGAAGTTCTTGTAACGAGGCAATAGGATCGGTTGGTTGATAACGCGAATCAGGCTGCTCTTCTACTGTGTACACGTCGTTCACCGTCCTTAGCATAGCTTCGCAGTTCGGGATGGATTCAACCCCTCGTGCAATCTGCCTTGCTAGAGCTTGTGTGTTGCCGTGGCGACTGTAATAAAGAACAAGAATGTTAATGCTCATATTGGATTACAGAATCTCTAGCACTTGCTCTGGTGGACGACCAATTTTTGCTTTGTTGTTCGCGACAACGACTGGGCGCTCAAACAGTTTTGGATTGGTTGCCATCGCGGCGAAAAGATCTTCATCAGTAACTGAAGCATCGCCAAGGTTTGCTTCTTTGTAGTCCGCTTCTTTGGTGCGCATCATGTCGCGAACACTGTCAAAACCAAGCTGAGTGAACAGTACTTTCAGCTGTTCAACTGTTAACGGAGTCTCCAGGTATTTGATGACCTCTGGCTGTACGCCGTTTTCCTGAAGCACTTCTAGAGTTTGACGGCTCTTTGAGCAGCGTGGGTTATGATAAATCACGACAGACATGGTTCTTCCTCATTATTATTTTTGATTTAGTTGTTTAGCTGAAGCCACCAGGGGTGACTTCTTTTTTGTGTAACGTTGAGCTTTCTTTTTATTCTGGTAACGAGCTGTTACCAGTAAACACTCTATTGTAGCGACAAGAAGCGCTCTCGTTGAATCATTAGCTGATCAATTCGAGCGTCGTAGCGTGCTTGTTTTAGGCTTCCTAATTCTGCGATTTGGCTTGCTTGCGTGTAGTACTGAATCGCTTTGTTCCAGTTGGCTTGCAGTGCCAAAATTTCTGCACGAGCAGCCAGTTCTTCGTCGCTATTACCAAGGCTCGTATTTACTTTTGAAAGTAAGTGCCAGCCATTGGTGTCATTCGGGTTATCGTGCGTGTAACGCTGCAATACGCGAACCGCTTCTTGAAGATCTTCATTTTCAATCAGTGCGTTGGCGTAGTTAATGGTCAGAACCGGGTTGTTTGGTTGACGAACCAGTGCCGATTTAAGTTCTTTAATCGCAATCTCAGGCTGCTTCTTCTCGATGTGCAGATCCGAAATAGCATCTAGATAAAACAGGTTGGTTGGATCGCTGTTAATCAGCTTGTTCAGGATGGGCTCTGCTTTGTCTAATTTTTTAGAGTCTAGGTAAACCAGTGCTTGGCCATATTCTAATGACGGAACCAAAGCTTTAGGGGCTTTCTTTAGCTGACGCTCAAACCAATCAAGAGCAGCATCATTATTAATGCCAGCATAGCGCGCAACAATGCGGGCTCTTGCTAGGTGGTAGTCCAGAGAGGGAGCCAGTTTCAGTGGCGGGTAACTACGAGCACGAGCACGTGAATCGGTAATTCGGTCTTCTGGTAATGGGTGAGTCAGTAGCATTGGCGGTGGTGTGCTCGCATAGCGATATTCATCAGCTAAACGGCCAAAGAAACGTGGCATCGCATTCACATCAAACCCAGCTTTTGCTAGCGTGTTGATACCAAAGCGGTCGGCTTCTTTTTCATTACTACGGGTGTAGTTGATTTGGCTTTGCATATTACCCGCAGTCGTTGCCGTTAGGGCTGCAATGCCGGCTTCAGGAGCTGCAATTGCCAGTAATACAGAGGCTGCTAGTGCTGCAATGGTTGCTGGAGAGCGGCGCGCTTGGTCTTCCATACTACGCGCTAAGTGACGTTGGGTTACGTGCGCGATTTCGTGCGCTAATACAGAAGCTAATTCACTTTCAGATTGTGCATGCAGGAATAGACCTGAGTGCAAAGCAACATAACCACCAAAGAAAGCAAAGGCGTTGATGTTGCGGTCACGGATCATAAAGAACTGGAAAGGTGTCTTTACATCATTTGCGTTCGCGACCAGACGATGGCCAAGAGTATCAATATATAGATTTAGAACTGGGTCGTTTACGATAGGCTGGCTACTTCTGATGATGCGCATGTAGGCATCACCATAGATAAGCTCTTGGTCGATAGTGAGTGTGCCGCCAGCAGCGGTACCGATATCTGGTAGCTCCAAACTATTGGTATTCGCCATAGTTGGGGTGCTTAATGTAGCTGCGATGCATAAGCAAGCAATTGAGCGAGCGCGTTTAAACATATTAGTCAGTAATACTCCGTTTCTTCTGACAGTAAGACAAGTGCAATGGAAATTGGTTCTTTATCTGATTTAACCTTTGCCAAGTGCGTGCGCTATCATGAAGGAGGATGAATGAATGATGGCGCGTTTTCAAAAACAGATTACAATACGACCCTTATAATAAGCATCGAGCTCAAGAATGACACCTAATATTCTAGATTTACGCCAAGAGCGCTGTCCAATGGCGCTATTATTAGCCAAGCGTCACAGTGTAAAGTTAGAAGTAGGGCAGTCATTGTCAATTTATGTGTCTGATAACAGTTCGATGAAAGATATTGTTACTTATTTGTCTAAGCAAGCCTATGACGTCATCACTGAGGTTTGCTCTAATTACCATCATCTCCTCGTCACTAAAAAGGAATTGCAGTCAGATGCTTGAAATGGTCAATCGTTGGTATAAACGACGTTTCTCTGATCCCCATGCTGTCAGTTTGGTTGCCATCATTCTCTTCGGCTTTATTACGATCTACTTCTTTGGTCACCTAATTGCACCACTCTTGGTTGCGATTGTGTTGGCTTATTTGCTTGAGTGGCCTGTTACCCAACTTCAAAGACTCGGTGTTCCAAGAACGCCTTCGGTGATGTTGGTGATCATGATGTTCTTTAGCCTGATGTTGCTGGCGCTGTTTGGTTTAGTGCCTACCATTTGGGAGCAAGTGGGTAACCTCATCAATGATATTCCAAGTATGTATGGCGGCTTACAGAAGTTCATCGCGACGATTCCTGAGCGCTATCCTGAGTTAGCAAACTTGCAGATCGTTGAATCGATTGTGTCTAACGCGAAAAACAAAGCATTAGGCTTTGGTGAAAGTGTTGTTAAAGGTTCTTTGGCTTCTCTTGTGAGCTTGGCTACGCTTGCGGTTTACTTGATTCTTGTGCCGCTGCTGATCTTCTTCTTATTAAAAGATAAAGAAGAGATGATCAGCATGGCGAGTGGCGTGTTGCCTAAAAACCGTCGTCTAGCGACCAAGGTTTGGGTTGAGATGAACCAACAAATCTCGAACTATATTCGCGGCAAGGTCCTTGAGATCTTGATCGTCGGTGGTGTCAGCTACGTGACCTTTGCGATTCTAGATTTACGTTATTCAGCTCTGCTGGCTGTCGCGGTTGGCTTCTCGGTACTGATTCCTTATATCGGTGCGGCGGCTGTGACCGTTCCTGTCGCGATTGTCGGTTTGTTCCAGTGGGGATTAGAACCTCAGTTTTACTGGTTGCTTCTCGCTTACGGTATTATCCAAGCGCTAGATGGTAACGTGCTCGTTCCTGTTCTTTTCTCTGAAGCGGTGAACCTGCACCCAGTGGCCATTATTGTTGCCGTGTTAGTGTTTGGTGGACTGTGGGGATTCTGGGGCGTGTTCTTTGCTATCCCGTTGGCAACGTTAGTTAAGGCGGTTTGGAATGCCTTACCGAGTCACGCATTAGACGATGACCCCGAACATCAAAAGTAATTGATCTTGTTATAGAAAAAGGCCGAACATCCATGATGTTCGGCCTTTTTGCTCTTAGCTTAATAATTAGCTTAATGAGTGTTGCTATTGCCTTAGAAAGTGATGAATCTAAGTCATTAACTCACTCAAATCGCCCTTAAGCTTCTTGATTGAAGTAATCTAGAACCACTTCGTGGTGAGTCTTAGTCTTGAACTTGTTGAAGACATGTTCAATCTGACCTTCTTCATCAATTAGGAAGCTAATACGGTGCAGACCGTCGTAGATTTTACCCATGAATTTTTTCTCGCCCCAAACGCCAAACTGTTCAGCAACGCTGTGGTCTTCATCAGATAGCAGGGTGAAGTTTAGAGATTTCTTCTCAACGAAGTTTGGTAGACGTTTTACTGGGTCAACACTCACACCTAGAACAACCACGTTTAGGTCATCAAGCTGTGTTTTGATATCACGCAGGCCTTCCGCTTGCACAATACAACCTGGAGTCATTGCTTTAGGGTAAAAATAGAAAAGTACTTTTTTACCTTTGAAGTCACCAAGAGATACGATATTGCCATCTTGATCTGGAAGAGAAAAAGCAGGTGCTGGAACACCAGCCGTTAGCGTATTCATGACATTTCCTTTTTAAAGACTGTTTTTGATAAAGTTGAGCGAGCCTTGGACTGATAGGCTCTGACACAGCGAATCGAATTCTTCTTGTAGCTGCATCAAGTTACATTCTGATTGCACAGAAGCGGTAATAGAGATATGGAATTGGTCGTTGTCGAGTTGAACCTTAGATTTATTGATGGTTCGTGCACTTAACGAATCGAGGCCGATGTTTCGGTCTGCGAAGAACTGGGTAAACTGCTCAGTAAGTCCGATTTTATCGTCTGACTCAACGAACACCTCTACTGTGTAAGAGTTCTCAATAACATCATGAGTTGAGGTTCGCTTCATAATCGTAATCAAGTCGTGCTCTTGTCCAAGCAAGGGCAAGGTGGTTTCAACGCGGGTAATGTTGTTTGCCTTTCCAGACAGCAGCATGATAAGCGTAAATTCTTCGCCAAACAGGGCGATACGGCTATCAATAATGTTACAGCCTGATTGGGTGACTAAATGAACCACTTGGTTGCATACACCTGGGCGATCAGTGCCCACAGCTGTGATTACTAGATGTTGAGTCATAAAATCACGTCTCTTTATATTCCATTGATTCATGCATGTTAGCACAGTTAGCTCGTGGAATAAGCGTGCGTGCGGGGCTTTTTATGTGCGACCTTGCTTCGAACATGCAACCAATGATAAGAATATCGAGCGCGTTAAAAAATGAGATAGAGCGATGAGAGCACAGCTTACTTGTTACTGACATCCAGTGATGTGCTATCCGCTAGATTGAGTGCAGGTTACCCAAATTCTAGGTAGAACGCCGTTAGAAGTCGTTTTACCTCAAACATACGACAATATTTAATGCAGATGTTGCCGGTAAGCCACTTTAATGTCTTGTGTTTATTGATTGGCTTACAGTAACATGCAAAAAGAATAAATTAAGGGAGATAGACATGTTTTCAGGAAGTATCGTTGCGCTAGTTACGCCATTTAATACAGATGGTGAAGTGGATTTCGACAGCCTTAAAAAGTTAGTTGAGCACCATATTGCTGCAGGTAGTGATGGTCTGGTTGCGGTTGGCACAACAGGTGAGTCTTCAACACTCACTATTGAAGAGCATGTCAAAGTCGTCAACAAGATCGTTGAATTTGCTGATGGTCGTATTCCCGTTATCGCTGGTACAGGTGCAAATGCAACTCATGAATCTGTTCTATTCAGCCGTTTGTTGAATGGTTCTGGTATTGCTGGTTGCCTGAGCGTAACGCCTTACTACAACAAACCGACTCAAGAAGGTTTGTACCAACACTACAAAGCGATTGCTGAAGTCAGTGACGTTCCACAAATTCTATACAATGTTCCAGGTCGAACTGCGGTAGACTTGTTGCCAGAAACGGTTGCTCGTCTTGCTGAGATCGAAAACATCGTTGCACTGAAAGATGCGACGGGTGATCTCGACAGAATTGCAATTCACCGTGAACTTTGTGGCGAAGACTTTATCTTACTAAGTGGTGATGACTTAACAGGCCTAGAATTTGTTAAGCGTGGTGGCGATGGCGTGATCTCTGTAACGAACAATGTTGCAGCCGCTGATATGGCAACCATGTTCAAGCTAGCAAAAGAAGGTAAGTTTGAAGAAGCGGAAGCGATCAATGAGCGTTTGATGCCTCTACATAAGAATTTGTTCGTTGAGTCTAACCCTATTCCCGTAAAATGGGCGGTTCATAAAATGGGTCTGATTGCTGAAGGTGGCTTACGTCTACCGCTGACTGAACTGTCAGAGCCAGCTCAACCTGTTGTTGCTCAAGCAATGACTGAAGCGTGCATTTACTAAAACGTATGAAGTGATGCCGAAGCGAACCTTCGGCATTTAGGAGTATAAATGAAGTATTCTCACCAGCTAGTGATTGGGTCACTGGCTGTTTTCGTTCTTACAGCATGTTCTGGCAACCCGACTCAACGTCGCCAAGCCAAAGATGATTTCGAATACTTAGAAACACCTGAGTTTTCACAATGGCAATTGCCTGTAGATGCTCAGCCTCAGTTCTACCCAAATTTTGACATCCCAAGCGGTGAATTCAGTGGTGGTACTGGTCGTGAAGTGGATATTCGTCCACCGCAACAGGTTCTTGAACTGATCCCGGGTGCTCGTGCTGAGCGTCAAAACGGTGAAGTGACACTATGGCTTCTTCGCGCAGAAGAGGCAGACCGCGTGTGGCAAACGGCTGTAGATATGCTGGCTCAACGTGGTATTGGTATTCGTGAGCAATCAGAGAATGAGATTGAGACCGATTGGGTAACTTGGGTTTCTGAAGATGAAGACGTAGAGATTGGTAGTCGTTACTCTATCTCTCGCTTCCAAGCAAACAACCGTCATGGCTTCAAGATTAATCTGATTGATTGGCGTGAAGGTACTGAAGAGAAAACAGTAACGGCAACCAATAAAGAGCGTTACAACGCGTTCCTGACCAACCTAGTTATGGCTAAGTACGATGAAAACCTTCGTGCTGAAGCGGCGCTGAAAGCGCAAGAGTTGGTGAAGCGTATTCCAATTTCAATGGGTGCTGACCGTAGTGGTTTCCCTGTGATTATTGCTCGTACGCCATACAATGTATTCTGGCAGCGTCTGCCTAACTTGTTGCCTGAAATGGGCTTTGAGCTTGAAGAACGCAATCAATCTCAGGGTACGGTGAAGGCGAAGTACGCAGCACCAGATGATGAGTTCTGGGAAGAAATTGGCCTACAGCCTATCGACTTAGCGCCAGGCACTTACAACTTCCTATTTGGTGACCTTGGCAACCGTACGTCAATCAACGTAACGGATGCATCAGGTAAGCCAGTAGAAGAAGAGCTGCTTAAGTCTATGGTTCCGGTATTAGCGCATATTGCTGACCAAACCAAAGATGACAAAGAAGCGAAAGCTGAGTAGTCATTCAAGCCGTCACAAGCTGAGTTAAATCAGCCTTGTGATTAGCAAAAGCAAATAAAAAAGAGGACACACTGTGTCCTCTTTTTTATTGTATTCGTTGTCATCAGGCTACATTGGTCAATCAAAATTGGTCAATCAAGCTGATTAGCCAAAGCAAAAGGCTATGCGTCTTTATTGTCTTTGGATTCTTCTTTTTCAGCTTTCTCTTGGTTAAGTTTATCCGAGCGATTGAGCTTATCTAAATCTCGCTCAGTTTTACCACGCCCCGTCAGATCCATATTGGCTGTCTGTTTGAGCGCTGCGATGTTACCCACAACAACGCTAACTACGATGATGATGATAACCCAAGGGTTTGTAAGCCACTCCAACATAAGCGCTCCTAATGACTGATATTCGCTACGAAGCGTGCATAGATCTCGTCTAGCTGCTCCATAATAATCTCATACCCTAATACTGGCTTAGATTGGAGTTGCTTGCCAAGTAAAGTCGGAGATAACTGTGATAAACACGACTCCGATACTTTGCGATGGCTGATATGCCATGGTTCGATCGCCACACCACCCAAATCTTGGCTGTAAGGAAAGAAGAAACCAAATTGTGCAGCATGAACTGATAGCCATTGGTAAAACGATTGCTGGTGGCCAGTAAGGTATTCCCATGGTTCTAATTGCAGCTGTGTACCTTCTGGTAAGTTGTTTCGAGCAAAGACATCAAAGTCACAACCCCAATGATGACGACTCGCGCCGGGAAGCGCAGACCATCTCAGGATAGCCGATAGCTTTTGTTGTTCGGTCAGTTTTGAAGCATCAAGAGGTTGGCTTTCTGAATCTAATATCGGAGCTTCGCCAGAAAACTTACGGTTCCAAATCAGAGATTGCCTTTCATAGTCGCGAAAGCCACTGGCAATCTCCATTTTAAAACCAGCGAGCTGAGCAGCTTCAATCAAATTATTCAGGTCATTCTTAACCTCACTGTGGACCAAGAAGGTCTTGGTGCCGATCAGGCTAGGCTCTAGATGAGAATCTGATTGTCCGGTAAGCTGCTCTGGTGTCATAACGAGTCTCTCAATAATTGGATGCTATGAATCGCTGATGAAAGACTATTTAGCGAATAGGTTCACTAATGTTCTTTCGTACATGTCAGTTAGCTTTTCTAAATCGGCTACCTTCACGCATTCGTTAACCTTGTGAATCGTTGCATTCACAGGGCCTAGTTCAACCACTTGTCCGCCCATACGTGCAATAAAGCGACCATCAGATGTACCGCCAGTCGTTAGCAGTGCTGGTTTCACATCATTGACGTGACCCACTGCATCAACAATAGCATCAAGCAGTGAACCTGCGTCTGTTAAGAACGGGTCGCCATTGAATGTCCATCTTAGGTCGTATTCGAAATCATACTTGTCGAGTGTCGTTGTGATGCGCTCAACGATGATGTCGTTGCTTAACTCTGTACTAAAGCGTAGGTTAAACTGAACATTAAACTCACCAGGGATCACGTTTGAAGCACCAGTACCCGCACTCACATTTGGAATTTGGAAACTGGTTGGCGGGAAGTAATCATTACCTTTATCCCACTCAGTTGTTGCTAGCTCATTAATAGCAAGCAGAGAGCTGTGTACTGGGTTGTTTGCTAGGTGAGGGTAGGCAACATGACCTTGTGTGCCTTTAATCGTTAGGTCGCCAGTGATAGAGCCACGACGGCCGTTCTTCACGACATCACCCACGAACTCAGTGCTCGATGGTTCACCAACGATACACATATCGATGTTTTCACCGCGCGCCATTAATGCTTCAACAACACGTACAGTACCGTTGATGAAAGGACCTTCCTCATCTGAAGTGATCAGGAAACCAATTGAGCCTGTGTGGTCTGGGTGTTTGGCAATGAACTGCTCGACGGCAACAATCATTGAAGCCAGAGAGCCTTTCATATCAGCAGCGCCACGGCCATGTAGGAAACCGTCTACGATAGTCGGTTCGAATGGCTTAGTGTTCCACTGTTCGATTGGGCCTGCAGGTACCACATCAGTGTGACCAGCAAAAGCAAACAGAGGCGCTTCAGTACCACGACGAGCCCAGAAGTTGGTCGTATCTTCAAATACCATCACTTCGATTTCAAAACCGAGTGCTTTTAAGCGTTCAATCATCAGGTCTTGGCAGCCTGCATCTTCTGGTGTTACCGATTGACGGCTGATTAGGTCTTTTGCCAGAGCCAAAGTTGGGCTATCTGTCATCCTTGAATTCCTTGTTTAAATAAAACGTCTAGTCATTAATTTTTAGGCGCTGATTCACTGATCAACGTCCTGTTGTCTGTCTATGTAAATACAACGATCTAAGCAAAAATAGCCGCGTATTGGTCGGCTTTAAATCCGATGTGAAGCTTACCCTCAACTTTTAAGATTGGGCGCTTGATCATTGCAGGTTGTTCAACAAGCAAAGTCACCGCTTTTTCTTCTGTTAGGGTGTCTTTCTGTTCTTGAGAAAGTTGGCGATAAGTCGTACCACGTTTGTTTAGCACAAGCTCCCAACCTAGCTCAGAGCAGAAGCTTGTTACTAGCTCTTCTGTGATGCCTTGTTTGCGATAATCGTGAAATTCGAACTCGATACCTTCAGCTTCGAGCCATTTCTTTGCTTTTTTAATGGTGTCGCAATTTGGGATACCAAACATGGTGATAGTCATTATTCTTCCTTTGAGTGATTTTATTTCATTGTTATGAGTTGAATCCTATCAGGAAGCAGCAACTCAGACAAAATAGAGTGATGAATATTTCATAGAGTGAAAAAAAAGCGTAAGAAAATGTCACTATTGGAGACTTATTGATCAGCCTCAACATGTTGTCAGCGAAAAAAGAAATAATTGAGCTGCACATATATAGGAGGTGTCAATGGAGTTGAGTCCTGTTTTTGCAAGGCGGCTATATTTAGCATTGTTAGTGGAAAGCCTTGATAGGCCAAATGTGCCTAAACTCATCGAAAAAACGGGGTGGCCTCGTCGTACTATTCAAGATGTACTCAAGGCGTTACCGGGGATCGGTATCGAACTTATGTTTGTTCAAGATGGGCGACGTCATAATGATGGCTATTACCAGTTATCCGACTGGGGGCCATTTGACAGTCAATGGGTTATCCAGCGTAAAGGCGATATAGCAACAAGCCTTGGATTTAGTGCATAAGCCAGCGAAAGCTGGCTTTCTTTTTTTAGAATAGAAATAGTAGGGAGCATCTCGCTAATATGAGTTGTGAGCTACCCCATTACGTTTCTATTTACTTACACAGATAGGCAGTTCCCAGCATAGTCACGGATGTGGAAAAATCTTGGGGAAGTGTGAATATCACGGTATCTGCGCCTAGCTCAATCGTATTCGACTTGAGTTGATTCATGGCGCCTTGAATCAATGTGTCATTTGGGTAAAACAGGTAGTTGTACCAATGGCCTTCGCTGCCTGTGACTTCCCCTTTATACTGACATTTATCGATATTAATCACGCCATGGTAATCCATTTGCACGTTGGCAGCTTCGCTATGAGGCGTTGATGTCGGTGTCGTGCAACCGAGTAACACGCTACTCATAGCCAAAGCGATTAATTCCTTTTTCATACGCTTATCCTGTTATTTCATCAAATAAATCGCGAAGCCTACCCAGCTTGCGAACAGTAGTAACCACGGCAGTTTAGTGGCGTGATTTGATGGTGTTTCAACACTTGTTTCGATCGTGTCTTCTTGGTGTTGATTAGCTTGTTGAGTCTGTTTTTCTTTCTGTACGCGCTTCTTCGCTTTATCGGCTTGGCGGCTGCGTTCTTTTTGCTGTTTCTTGTACAGTGCGATGCCTTTCTCGATACCCTGAGCAATCAGTTTAGTTTGTTCTTTGGTTTGAGCTGGCTTTTGAGTCGCTTTGGCTATCTTCAGTGCTTCCTGTTGAGATTCAACAGAGGGCGTATTAGTTTTGTTTTTCATACTGAGTTCGACAATTAAAACGGATTGGCTACTAAGATAACGCAAAGCTAGTTAAGTATGAATGATTTGCGTTAAAGTGTTGGTTTGAAAATAAGTGAAAGTGAGATTTGTGCGGTACTCCATAGAACAATACGACAAGCACGGCTTTTTGAAAGCTCCAATCTTGCTCTGGCTAGGTTGGTTGTTTCTTGCGAAAGCCTTGGTCGTTTTCATTGTTGCAGGCGCAAGCCGAGAATCGGGAACCGATATTCTTGAGATAATCTACCCAGACCATCAGATGTTTTATGTCGGGATCGCGTTGAGTGTGCCTAGTTTGCTGCTGATGTGGTTATTTGGGCTAAGATCGCCAGATAGAAAGCGCCTTAACAAAGTCGTGTCATGGGGACGTTGGGTTACCATGATGGCTATCTTGGCACAGGGCTCCCATACGATTTATTTAATCTATTTGGATAACGGATGGTTCCGTTGGTCAAATGGCATCACCCTATTGTTGCTGCTGTGGTTAGCGCTTTATCTAACCAATAGCCATGCTGCAAGGGATTGCTTTAAAGTGGTTGAGCTCGAAGACTGATTCTCATCAAAACATTTGTCCCATTCACAATTATACTTAGAATCTAAAACTGGAAGGAATAATCTATGCTTAATGTTTCAAATGAGCAGCCTAACGTTCAAAGTGCTATTTTGCCTGAAGCTGGGCCTTTCGCGCTTTACGTTCAACTTAAAGTGAACGCTAATACTGCTAATGTACTAGCAGAAATTCAAAAGCTTCCGACTCTAATCGACGAACTAAACCAAACTCAGCCTGATGCGAACTTAACGGCATCGGTTGCGTTCTCAAAAGCTTTTTGGGATAGGTTCGAGCAAGCAGCGCCCGCTGATTTGATCGACTTCCCTGTGCTGGGTGAAGGTGATATCACAGCACCGAGCACACTGTCTGACGTTCTGATTCACTGTCATTCAAACCGACATGATCTGCACTTCTTTATCTTGCGTAAATTGCTATCTGAAGTAGCAGCTGATGTTGAAGTGGTTGATGAAACTTATGGTTATCGCTTCCTAGACTCTCGTGACATGACAGACTTTGTTGATGGCACTGAAAACCCGAAAGACGCACAACGTGCTGAAGTCGCTATTGTGCCTGAGGGTGAATTCGCTGGTGGTAGTTATGTAATGGTGCAGCGTTTTGTGCATAACCTGCCAGCTTGGAATCGTTTGAATGTATCGGCACAAGAGAAAGTGATTGGCCGAACTAAACCTGATTCAATTGAGTTAGATGATGTTCCTGCGGCGTCTCACGTTGGCCGTGTGGATATCAAAGAAGAAGGCAAGGGGCTTAAGATTGTTCGCCACAGTCTACCTTACGGTACTGCTACGGGCGACCACGGCTTATTGTTCATTGCTTACTGTAACGTTCGTCATAACTTCGATGCGATGTTAGAGAGCATGTACGGCGTAACTGATGGCAAAACAGACCAACTGCTTCGCTTTACCAAAGCAGTGACTGGCGCTTACTACTTTGCACCTTCAACTGACATGTTGAGTGTATTAACGATTAAGTAAATCACCTCATCTGCAGCAAAGAAAGGGAGCCTCAGGGCTCCTTTTTTATTAAAGCTTTATATGAACTGGTCGATATAAGAGCAATCGTGAGTTTTATTCCTCTTTTTGTAAGCGAAGGTCTATGGCTATAACTGTCAATACGAATGTCTCGGCGTTAGTGGCTCAGAGAAACCTCTCTAACGCTAATAACATGCTGAACCAATCTTTGGAGCGCTTAGCTTCAGGGAGCCGTATTAATAGTGCAAAAGACGATGCGGCTGGCTTACAGATCTCAAATCGATTAGAAGCACAGATGAGTGGCATTGATGTTGCTGTTCGAAATGCTAACGACGGTATCTCCATTATGCAGACTGCAGAAGGGGCGATGAATGAAACCACTAATATCATGCAGCGCATGCGAGACTTATCCCTACAAGCGAGTAACGGCTCGAATAGTTCATCGGAACGAATCGCTATTCAAGAAGAAGTCACCGCGTTAAATGACGAGCTGAATCGAATTGCCGAAACCACTTCATTCGGTGGTAAAAAACTCCTTAACGGCAGTTTTGGGCACACCTCGTTTCAAATCGGCGGCAGTTCGGGCGAAGCTGTGCAGATTGGTTTGAAAAGCATGCGTACTGATGACATCAACATGGGCGGCTTTAGCTACGTTGCTAATGGCATGGCCAGTGATTCATGGGAAGTGAAATCAAACCAGAATGATATGACGATGTCGTTTACCGATCGTTTTGGTCAGCCACAAGAGATCACCATCAACGCGAAAGCGGGCGATGATATCGAAGAGTTGGCGACTTACATTAATGGTCAAACGGATCTCTTATCGGCTTCTGTTAATGATGACGGACAACTTCAGATTTATATGTCAGGTGAAGATACCGCGGGTACCATCTCTTTTTCAGGTTCATTAGCCAGTGAGCTTTCGATGTCAGCGGGCTATTACGAGTCAGTTAATGACATCAATGTAACGGATGTGGGTGGTGCTCAGCGCGCCGTCTCTATTTTGGATACGGCGATGAAGTATGTCGATAGCCATCGCTCTGAATTAGGGGCAATGCAAAACCGCTTTGATCATGCCATTAACAATCTTGAAAACGTTCATGAGAATTTGGCGACATCAAACAGTCGAATCAAAGATACCGACTACGCCAAAGAAACCACTCAAATGCTCAAGCAACAAATACTGCAGCAAGTGAGCACAACGATACTCGCTCAAGCCAAGCAAGCGCCGAATCTAGCTTTAACGTTATTAGGTTAATGAATTACCTACAATCTTATAAAAGCATTTCAGCTTGGCCGGTGCTTTTTGGCGAATAAAAATACAATTTCTCACTCGACTGACTTCCCGGCAACTTTAGCGATTTTCTCATCTTTTTTCGATAATTTTACGACCAGTCACGCTTTCTTCTGTTTTACCGCTATTTCTTTAAATTTGTTGTTTTTTTCCTAAAGGTTTCGCCAATCACGCCGTTATTAAAAGTAACTTAGAGATAACTACTTGGTTTTCCGAGACGTCGGAAACCGCTATACCGGAAAATCAATTGGAGAAGTCACCATGGCAGTGAATGTAAATACAAACGTTTCAGCGATGACAGCGCAACGTTACCTAAACAACGCAAACAGCGCACAACAAACATCAATGGAGCGTCTAGCTTCAGGCTCAAAAATCAACAGCGCAAAAGATGACGCTGCTGGCCTACAAATCTCGAACCGTTTGAACGTTCAAAGTCGTGGTCTTGATGTTGCTGTACGTAACGCGAACGACGGTATCTCAATTGCACAAACAGCTGAAGGTGCAATGAACGAGACGACTAACATCCTGCAACGTATGCGTGATTTGTCTCTACAATCTTCAAACGGCTCAAACTCAAAATCTGAGCGTGTAGCGATTCAAGAAGAAGTAACAGCACTGAACGACGAACTAAACCGTATCGCGGAAACGACGTCTTTTGGTGGTAATAAACTGCTTAACGGTACTCATGGTACTAAATCATTCCAAATCGGTGCGGATAACGGTGAAGCGGTAATGCTTCAACTGAAAGACATGCGCTCTGATAACGCTCAGATGGGTGGTAAGAGCTACCAAACTGAGAACGCGAAAGATAAAGATTGGAACGTTCAATCAGGCTCTAACGACCTGAAAATGTCGTTCACTGATAACTTCGGTCAAGCACAAGAAATCGACATCAGCGCAAAAGCGGGTGACGACATTGAAGAGCTAGCAACGTACATCAACGGTCAACAAGATTCTGTTAAAGCATCTGTAACTGAAGACGGCAAGCTACAAATGTTCACTGGCAACAACAAAGTGAGCGGCGATGTGTCTTTCTCTGGTGGTCTTGCTGGTGAGTTAGGTATTCAAGCAGGTAAAGACGTAACGGTTGACACTATCGATGTAACATCAGTTGGCGGCGCACAAGAGTCTGTAGCTGTTATCGATGCGGCACTTAAGTATGTAGATAGCCACCGTGCTGAATTGGGTGCTTTCCAAAACCGTTTCGACCACGCTATCAGCAACTTAGACAACATTAACGAGAACGTTAACGCATCTAAGAGCCGTATTAAAGATACCGATTTCGCGAAAGAAACGACTCAGATGACTAAGTCTCAGATCCTTTCTCAAGCTTCAAGCTCGATTCTTGCTCAAGCGAAGCAAGCTCCGAACTCGGCACTTAGCCTACTAGGTTAATCGATTGAAAGGCCACGTTGACTATATGTTGTTCATAGGCGTTAACGTTAGGCTTCCACAAATTAGCTCGTGGTGAGAGATGAGCGCTAAACAGGACCCAGCTTCGGCTGGGTTTTTTATTGCCTGTTATTTGGTGAGCGAAGGACGACGATTGGGTGGTATTGATCCATTGTTTACCTGAATCGAAGTCTTTAGTCGTCATCTCAGAATCGAGTCGAGCGAGATATCAGAGAACTGTTGTCTGCCTGAAGTCATCCCCCGTGATTTAACGTGCGGTAGCAGCGCCTAGAATGGCGTTTAACTTGGTTTAATACAAAGTAGGTGTTAGTCGGTAATTAAGGATTGGGATTACTGTGGCTTATTGAGGGATTGTTTACAGCAAGGTGGGAGTAGTAATCAGAACTGTTGTTTAAGGAACTCGAGCAATATAACAGGCACAAAAAACGCCACCCTTAGGTAGCGTTTTAATTAAAGCAGATAAGTAATCGAAATTACTTAGTTACTTTAAGAACTGGAGTTTCGCCAACAGTTACAGAACCAGAAAGCTTGTTCAGCTCCTTGATTTCGTCCATGTTAGAGATAACAACTGGAGTAAGCGTAGATTTTGCTTTCTCTTCTAGAAGCGCTAGGTCGAAAGTGATGATAGTGTCACCAGCTTTAACAGATTGACCTTCTTCAGCTACACGAGTGAAGCCTTCGCCTTTAAGTTCAACAGTATCGATACCGAAGTGAACGAAAAGCTCAACACCGTCGTCAGACTCGATAGAGAATGCGTGGTTAGTTTCGAAGATCTTACCGATAGTACCGTTAACTGGAGCTACCATTTTGTCGCCAGCTGGTTTGATCGCGATGCCGTCACCAACGATTTTTTCAGCGAAAACTACATCTGGCACATCTTCGATGTTTACGATTTCACCAGAAAGAGGTGCGATGATTTCGATTGCACCAGCATCAGCGCTGTCATCAGATACAAGCTTTTTCAGTTTGTCAAACAGACCCATTGTGTCATGCTCCTAACGTTTAGTTTTATTCTGTAGAATATACTATACCAATCTAACAAATTAGACGACTATTTTTAGCCGTCTAACGTTATTAAGCGATTGGCGATTACTGAGTTTTCTCAGCGATGAACTTTTCTACGCAAGCTTCAATTTCAGCAGCTGTTGGTAGAGATAGTGCTTCGTCAGCCATAGCTTTAACTTCAGCGAAGTTAGAGTTACGGATTACTTTCTTAACTTTAGGGATAGAGATACCGCTCATAGAGAACTCATCTAGACCCATACCAAGAAGAAGTAGCGTTGCACGCTCATCACCAGCAAGCTCACCACACATACCAGTCCACTTACCTTCAGCGTGTGATGCGTCGATCACTTGCTTGATTACTGTAAGAACAGCAGGAGATAGTGGGTTGTATAGGTGAGAAATCATTTCGTTACCACGGTCTACCGCAAGAGTGTATTGCGTTAGGTCGTTAGTACCGATAGAGAAGAAAGATACTTCTTTCGCTAGGTGGTGTGCGATTGCAGCAGCTGCTGGAGTCTCAACCATTACGCCGATTTCGATTTCTTCATCGAAAGCTAGGCCTTCAGCGCGAAGTTCAACTTTGTACTCTTCGATTGCTTTTTTCAGTTCACGGATCTCTTCAACAGAAATGATCATTGGGAACATGATACGTAGTTTACCGTGTGCAGATGCACGTAGGATGCCACGTAGTTGGTCACGTAGGATTTCACGACGATCCAAGCTGATACGTACTGCACGCCAGCCTAGGAACGGGTTCATCTCTTGTGGAAGGTCCATGTATGGTAGGTCTTTGTCGCCACCGATATCCATAGTACGGATAATCACTGACTCGCCTTCCATTGCTTCTGCTACTTCTTTGTAAGCAACGTATTGCTCTTCTTCAGTAGGAAGCGCGTCACGGTCCATAAATAGGAATTCAGTACGGTACAGACCAACGCCTTCACCGCCGTTACGCAGGATACCGTCACAGTCTTTTACTGTACCGATGTTGCCACAAACTTCTACACGGTGACCGTCTAGAGTTTCAGCATGTAAATCTTTTAGTTTTGCTAGTTCAACTGCTTCTGCTTCGAAATCTTCTTTGATTTTCTTAGCTTCTGCTAATTCAGCATCTGAAGGGTTGATGATGATCTTGTTGTTCATCGCGTCTAGCACAAGCATGTCGCCGTTCTTAACTTGCTTAGTGATATCGTTAGTACCAACGATAGCTGGAAGTTCAAGAGAACGTGCCATGATTGAAGTATGAGATGTACGACCGCCGATGTCACAAGCGAAACCAAGAACGTAGTCTAGGTTGATTTGTGCAGTTTCAGATGGCGTTAGGTCGTAAGCTACTAGGATAACTTCTTCATTGATATCTGCTAGAGATACAATGTTAATGCCTAGAGCATTTTTAACGAAACGAGTACCGATATCACGGATATCAGTTGCACGTTCTTTTAGGTACTCATCATCAAGAGACTCTAGTGCAACAGCTTGCTCTTCGATCACAGTGTGGATCGCGTTGTCTGCGTGCATCTTGTCTTTCTTGATGAGTGCTAAAATCTCTTCTTCTAGCTCTTCATCTTCAAGCAGCATGATGTGGCCTTCAAAGATTGCTTCTTTTTCTTCGCCAAAAGTTTCAAGTGCTTTTTGCTTAACAACTTCAAGTTGTTGAGAAGATTTGTTACGAGCGTCAAAGAAACGCTGTACTTCTGCTTCAACTTGGTCGTCAGAGATAGATTGAGTGTTTAGGACAATTTCATCTTCTTGAAGTAGTAGTGCTTTACCGAAAGCAATACCAGGAGATGCTAGGATGCCTGAAATCATAGCCTTACCTTAGTTGTTCAACTGTAAACGGGAGAGTGTGTGACTTTAAGTCGTCGACTAATGTCGCGCTTATTCCTATCTATTTCGAACAAAGCCACTTTGCTATGCAAAATGGCTTTGAAAGAAGGAGACCGTATTAGTGTAGTTGATCCATAAGAGCAACTAGGTGGTCTACTGCTTGCTGAGCTTGAGGACCTTCAGCTGAAATAGTAACGTTAGTACCTTTTACTAGGCCTAAAGTTTGTAGTTTGAACAGGCTTTTCGCGCTAGCGCTTTTGCCGTTAGAAGTCACTGTGATGTCAGCGTCGAAAGATTTTGCTTCTTTAACGAACTGTGCAGCTGGACGAGTGTGAAGACCGTTTTCTGCTGTGATTTCTACTTGCTTCTCGTACATTTTATATACCCCAATTAATTTATTTTTTGTAAGTTTGTAACCAGATTAGCTTAACTGCTTTAGCCCAAATGCGCTAGAGGCTAGTACGCCATGTTCGTGTTAGAACTTAGACTGGTTATAAATTTTTATCCAGCCATGGTCGTCTTTTGCTGAGTACTCATGACTTTCAGAATTTGTTTATTGCTTCTTTTATTTTGAAGCGAAAAATAAAACAGACCCGATATTACCAAAGGTGGGGCAGGGATCAACAAAAAAGCCCCTAAACGGGGCTTTTTTGGACGAAAAATTGATTTGACCACATATTATTGTTGGTTCTCTTTTTCCGTAAAGATGCCAGCAAATAGGGCTGTGCTTAGGTAACGCTCACCAGAGCTTGGTAGTACAGTAACGATAGTTTTTCCTGCAAATTCAGGTAGTTCGGCGATTCTGTTTGCTGCTACAACTGCCGCGCCAGATGAGATGCCTGCAAGAATACCTTCTTCTTTCATTAGGCGTTGAGCCATCTCAATCGCTTCTTCAGAAGTTACCGATTCAACACGGTCAATAATCTCTAAATCTAGGTTTCCAGGGATGAAACCTGCACCGATACCTTGAATTTTGTGTGGAGCTGGTTTGATTTCTTCACCTGCAAGTGCCTGTGCAATCACTGGAGACTCTGCTGGTTCAACCGCTACTGAAGTGATCGCTTTGCCTTTTTCACCTTTAATGTAACGACTTGTACCTGTGATAGTACCGCCCGTACCAACACCCGCTACAAACACGTCGATTTCGCCGTCTGTTGCTTCCCAAATTTCAGGACCAGTCGTTTGCTCGTGAATTTGTGGGTTGGCTGGGTTGTTGAACTGTTGAAGTAGTAGGTACTTGTCTGGGTCTGAAGCAACAATCTCTTCTGCTTTAGCAATCGCACCGTTCATACCTTTTGGTGCTTCAGTCAGCACTAGGTTTGCGCCAAGCGCTTTAAGCAGCTTACGACGTTCTAGGCTCATTGATTCAGGCATAGTTAGCGTTAGTTTGTAACCGCGTGCTGCTGCTACGAATGCAAGTGCAACACCTGTGTTACCACTGGTAGGTTCAACAAGCTCGATACCTGGCTTAAGCGTACCCGCTTTTTCTGCTTCCCAGATCATGTTTGAACCGATACGACATTTAACACTGAAGCTTGGGTTACGAGCTTCGATCTTAGCTAGGACGTTACCTTTGCTTACTTTGTTAAGGCGGACTAGAGGTGTGTTACCAATCGTTAGGGTGTTGTCTTCGTAGATCTTGCTCATGCGATATTCCTTCATTTAATGACAGAACTAAACGTAGTATATCAATCACTTTACCGTCTAGTGTCTTTCGATGTTTGTTCAGCTTGAATTTAGATTAAACAAGTTGAAAAAAAGGTAAAAGGATTAAAAAGTTATATCATATAGATATGTAGCAGAATTGACGCCTATCTTTATTGAAATCAGAACTTCAAAAAGATAGGCGAAACTAGGAAGTGTAGAAAGGGTTAGAGACGAGAACTATAGACGAGAACGCAGAGCTTGGTCTTTAAACTCAGCAACCCACATTGCCGTCGCGCCGCAAACGGCAACGGGCATTACGATCAGGTTTAGAATTGGAATTGTGGTGAACACAGAAACAAGCGCGCCAAAGCTGTAGCTCTTGCCTTGTTTTTGTTTCAAATTGTTTCTCATGTCATCAAATTTGATTTTATGGTTATCGAACGGGTAGTCGGCGTATTGAATCGCTAACATCCATGCTGTGAAAATGAACCATAAAAACGGAGCAACGGTTTGCCCTAGTGCTGGAATTAACAAAAGTAGGAATAAACCGATCGCTTTTGGCAGAATGTAGACAAGCTTGCGCCATTCTCTCGCTAATATACGTGGGGTATCTTTGAGGACATCAAGTAAACCATCGTCATTAACTTTTTTACCGCTCAACAACTCTTCAACTTTTTCCGCGAGTAAACCGTTGAACGGTGCGGCAATGAAGTTAGCGAGCGTGCTAAAGAAATACGAGAATGTGGCCAAGACGGTTAACACAAGTAATGGCCATAAAATGTATGACAACCACGACAAGAAACTTGGCAATGCACCAATCCAACCTTCAATCCAAGTGTTTAGGTTGGAGAAGATATAAAACAAGGCACCACCAACGAGTAACACGTTCGCGATAAGTGGCATTAGTACAAACTTACGAATGCTCGGTGATAAAGCGATTTTTATTCCGAAAATAAAATAGCCAAAGCCGGAGCGGGGAACAGATTCAATAGTCATATTTAAATTAGGTCACATGTGAATTTGGTTAAATAGCAAACATGTCTAGTGTACTCGACCGAAATTAAGAAAAAAAGCGTGGTGAAAATCACACCATGTAAGGAACTAATTGTATTAAGTTGTTCTAAAACAGTGGCTACTTTTGATAGAGTAGTGAGATTAGCCAAATTAACCCAACTTAGTGACAGCGTGTTTATAGCTAGTTGACTAAGAAAGCTGAGAGCGAAAAATGCAGGAATTGCGATTTGTACTCATTATTGTTGGCGCATTAGCTATCGCCGCATTATTGTTCCATGGTCTATGGACGAGTAAAAAAGAAGGGAAAGCAAAGTTTGGAGATAAGCCGCTCGGTAAGCTTGATAACGACAGCTTAGATGAAGCAGAAACTATTCCAAACCGTTCATTCGCCCCAGAAGATGATTTTGAGATAATCCGAAAAGAACGTAAAGAGCCGGATTTTGCTGTTTCACCCTCTGATACTGATCCGCTGATCGACTCAGATCCGCTAACAGCGCCACAAGCGAAAGAAGCTTACGAAGATGATATCGAATTAAATGATCTTCCTTCTTTCAGCGTAGAAGACCCAATTAAGGTTGAAAGTGAACCTGAAGTGATTGAGGAAGAGAAGGACGTTGAGCCTGAAGTTCCAAGCTTTGAGTTGACTGACGAGCAAAAAGAAAACCATGCCGGCTTTAAAGTGCAGTACGGTTCGTTTGAAGAGCCTTCTGAAACAGTTGATGAGCCAGTCGTTCCAAACGAAACGCTTACTCAAAGAGAGCCAGTTGTAGCGAAAGAAGTCGTGACTCCGCAAAGTGCGACTGTTGAAGAAGCAAAACCAGATGAAGAACTTGGTTTAGAAGTGATCGTTCTTAATGTTCACTGTGCTGGAGAGATCCCATTCGTTGGGACTGAACTTTTCCGCAGCATGGAGAACAACGGTTTAACTTATGGTGAGATGTCTATTTACCACTGCTTTGCACAATCTACAGATGCACCAAAGGTTATTTTCAGCGTTGCAAACATGATGCAGCCAGGAACGCTAGAACATGATGATCCTGCTGACTTCACGACTAAAGGTATTTCGTTCTTTATGACGTTGCCTTGTTATGGTCAAGCTGATCAAAACTTCAATGTGATGCTGAGTGCGGCGCAGAAAATTGCTGACGATATGGGCGGAAACGTGTTGGATGAGTCACGCAACTTAATGACACCAAACCGTTTATCTGACTACCGCAAGCAAATCAGAGACTTTATGACGGCATCGAATGCCTAGCCGTATTGTTTAGCCTTGTAAATAATCTATATTTATAGAAAAGGGCTCCTAAGGGAGCCCTTTTTGATATTTCAATCACGATAGAGAATGATATGAAAGAATCGATTCAAGTTACCTTAGAGCAGTTAAGAGAAACTCTGCATTATCACGCCGTTCGTTATTACGTAGAAGATAGCCCTGAGATCCCTGATGTCGAGTACGATCGATTAATGCAGCAATTGCTAAAGATCGAAGAAGAGAACCCGGAACTAGTGACGGTAGATTCTCCGAGCCAACGTGTTGGTGGTCAGCCTCTCGATGGTTTCACTCAAGTGACTCATGAGATCCCAATGCTTTCTCTGGACAATGCTTTCTCTGATGAAGATTTGGATGCGTTCAATAAGCGAATGTCTGATAGAGCGCCAACCGCTAACCTCAAGACTTTCTGTTGTGAACCTAAGCTTGATGGCCTTGCAGTTAGCCTACTCTATGTGAATGGTATTTTAGTTCAGGCTGCGACACGTGGTGACGGTGCGACGGGTGAAAACATCACTGAAAACGTGCGTACGATCAGCTCTATCCCACTTAAGTTACAAGGTGAAGGCTGGCCGCAGCGTATTGAAGTTCGTGGCGAAGTGTTTATGCCAAAAGCGGGTTTCGATAAGTTGAATGAGATGGCGTTGAAGAAAGGCGAGAAAGTATTTGTTAACCCACGTAATGCTGCCGCAGGTAGCCTGCGTCAGCTTGATTCTCGTATTACTGCGAAACGTCCGCTAGCTTTCTACGCATACAGTGTAGGTGTTGTACAAGGCGCTGAGCTATCAAATAGTCACTACCAACGCTTTTTACAGCTTAAAGGTTGGGGCTTACCTATGTGCCCCGAGACTAAGCAACTGAGCTCTCTCGAAGACGTGAAAGCCTATTACCAAGATATTATGACTCGTCGTGATGCTCTGGCTTACGAGATTGATGGCGTTGTTATCAAAGTCGACGATATCGCGGCTCAAGAAGTACTTGGCTTTGTTGCACGAGCGCCACGTTGGGCAATTGCTTATAAGTTCCCAGCTCAAGAAGAGATTACACTGCTCAATGACGTTGAATTTCAGGTGGGCCGTACTGGCGCTATTACGCCGGTTGCTAAACTTGAACCTATCTTCGTTGGTGGCGTGACAGTCAGCAATGCCACTTTACACAATGCCGATGAGATTGCGCGTTTAGGCGTGAAGGTAGGCGACAGCGTTATTATTCGCCGTGCAGGTGATGTTATTCCGCAAATTGTGGCTGTTGTACTAGATCGTCGCCCTGAAACGGCTAGAGACATTGTTTTCCCTGATGCTTGCCCTGTATGTAGCTCTACGGTTGAGCGTGTCGAGGGGGAAGCTGTAGCGCGTTGTACTGGCGGTTTAGTCTGTCAGGCGCAGCGTAAAGAAGCGCTTAAGCACTTTGTGTCGAGAAAGGCGTTGGATGTCGATGGCCTTGGCGTAAAAGTGATAGAGCAGCTTGTGGACCGTGAAATGGTAGAAACGCCCGCTGACTTGTTCAAGCTTAGCGCGGGCGTAATTACAGTTCTTGATCGTATGGGGCCTAAATCGGCGCAAAATGTGGTGAGTGCGCTGAATAAAGCCAAAGACACAACGTTAGCACGTTTCCTCTATTCACTCGGTATTCGTGAAGTCGGTGAAGCGACGGCTATGAACTTAGCTCAACACTTTAAGACGTTGGAACTGGTTCAAGCAGCTACTCATGAACAATTAGTTGAAGTGTCAGATATTGGTGACATCGTTGCTAGCCATATCACCAGCTTCTTCTCACAAGAGAAAAACAGAGCGGTCGTCGATCAGCTGATAGAGCTAGGTGTGAATTGGCCAATCATCAAAGAAGCTGCCGATGACCAAGAGCTACCATTAGAAGGTAAAGTCGTTGTGTTAACAGGCTCATTGTCGCAATTAGGTCGAAGTGAAGCTAAAGCTGCGTTACAAGCATTAGGTGCGAAAGTGACGGGTAGCGTATCGAAGAAAACGGACATCTTGTTTGCCGGTGAAGCTGCGGGTTCTAAATTAACTAAAGCACAAGATTTAGGTATCGAAATAAGAACAGAAGAAGATCTAATAGCCCTTATTTCGTAAGTAAATACAGATAAAAAAAGCTCAAAGGCACTCCTTTCAAGGGAGTGCCTTTTTTGTTTCTGATATAAAAATGAGGGCTTTTTAATTGTTGAGAATTTTGTTCCTATACGAACTCTAAAATCAGGACAGTGACGCTGCTCAACATTAATGAAATACCATTGTAGTTGTATCAAAAATGCGAGTCATATCTATTTTTACAAAGTGATAATTACCTCAAGTTGTTGAATTTATTGGTATTGATTTTGTTTTGGTGAGGATTTTTCTATTTATCGATCTGGATCACTAAGTACCTATTAAATTTGCACCAACTCATATTTTTTTAGATGAAAATTAAGTTCTCATTGATCTTTTTGAGGGCGAAGTTAGTCTTAATGCCATGGATGCACATGATGTGTATAACCAGAAAGGAAATAGAGAATTCAGAGTTTAGGGTTCTCAAACAAGAAAAGGTATTTCTCTCTACGGCGGCCAACTTTAGGCGGGGAATATTCAAACAGCTATATCCATTTTTAGGAGTTTTATTCCATGGAAAACAAAATTTTCAAACGTACTCTACTAGGTGCATCCGTTGCACTTTTATCGACAGGCGTAATGGCGAAAGAAGTTGGTATCAACTCTGATTTCAACGTTGACGTATACGGTGTTGCAGCTATCTCTCTAGTTAACTACAACACAACTGACAACAACGACTCTAGTACTGGTTACGCTGTAGAGAATGAATCTCGTATCGGCTTCCGTGCTCATAAAGAGATGTTTGATGACGTATTAATCACAATGCAGATTGAATCTGGCTACGTAGATAGCACAGACTGGGGTCATGGCGGCGTTTCAGGCGGTGTGCTTGGTTTCCGTGATACGTTCGTTGGTGCTTCTGGCTCTTGGGGTAACCTGCGTGTGGGTCGTGTTCTTACTCCACTATACGAAATCGTCGACTGGCCATTCTCTAACCCTGGTCTAGGTTCTGTATTCGATTGGGGCGGCATCAACGGTCACTACGATCGTCAATCTAACCAAGTTCGTTACGATTCAGCTAAATTTGGCGGTTTCTCTTTTGCAGCTTCTGTTGGTCGTGACGATAACGACAACGGTGGTGGTGCAGCAACTCGTGACGCAAACTTTGTTGGCGCAAGTGCTAAGTACAGCTTCGAGAAAGTAACATTAATGGGTGCGGTTGAATCTGGTACTCGTGTCGTTGCCGCGTCTGGTGGTGATTGGTCTTTTGATGAAAACGGTAACCCAGAACAGGCTCCTGAAGTAGCTGGTTACGATGATGATACATTCGCATACATTGTTGGTTTCGAAGCTAGCCTACCAGCAGGTTTCGGTTTCGCTGCAGCATATAAAGGCGAAGAGCTAGATAACAGCATCCGCAAAGTAACTCAAGATTCTTACTCTATCATCGGTCAATACTGGAATGGTCCAATCGGTTTCAAACTAGGCTACGCAGCTAACCTTGAGTCTGAAACAAACGGTAAGAAAGACGCTAACTCAGACAGCAACACTATTTCTGGTCAGTTAATGGCTGTTCATAACGGTTTCGTACCTTACCTACGTGTAGCGGGTCGTACTGTTGGTGACGCTGATACAGATATCGTAACTCGCGTTGGTCTTGAATACGGTTTCTAAGCTAGAATCTTTAGCTTAAACAGTTAGATAAAAATCAAAACGCTGGTAAATTTTGTTTGCCAGCGTTTTTCCATAGTGAACATAAGGAATTAGTCATAATGAATAAAGTTAGTGTAGTCGTATTATCATTATTTTTGGGAGCTTGTAGTTCACTCGATTCACAAAGTAATTTTGCAGACTCAGTTGCTGATGTACAGCCAAAAGGTGGCTACATTCAAGTGACTGGGCAATCTTATGTAGCGGAAAGTAAAGCGAATGTCGGGGCAGACATCCTGAAATCGTCACTCTACTTTACATACAACAAAGAAATAACGCAGAATTCGGCTCCAGAATCTTCCATTACCATGGATGTAAGCTATTTCCAGAGCTATAAAGAATACGAAACCGTTAGCTTTTTTGGTAAGACGATAGACCTTGAAGAGAGACAACTTCCAAGAGAGAGCTGCAGCGAACACTGCACAAAGACTCAGTATATTAAATTTCCATTGAGCGAAGCTGACATCCAGCAAGCAAGAAAAAAGAATTTAGAATTTACACTTGATGGACAAAACTCAGTGATGAGTACAACTTTCATTGTGCCGAAAGCGTATATCGACACAATTTATAACGGTGCAAATAATCATACGGCTATCGCTGTTGCTCCGGTTGCGGTACCTGTTGCGGCTGTAGTTGCTGAAGAACCAAAAGCGTCTCAAGCTCAAGAGATGGTTAATTACTGGTATGGTCAAGCGACAAAAGAAGAGCAAGCTGCTGTGACTGATTGGGCATTCAAGAATCGTAAAAACGCTACCCCAACATCACTAGAAGGCTCAAAAGAAATCGAAATGGTTTCATATTGGTTCAATAAGCTAAACAGCGAAGAAAAATCTCAAACTATGATTTGGCTATTAGAGCAAGAGTAGGCTTCTAACGTAAGTCTCTAGCTATGTTTTTCAACCGCAGTATTGTATAACAGCAGTACTGCGGTTTTTCATTTTAGGCTTACAGGTAAGATTGTGAATATTGGTGAAGTAGCGAAGCGTGTTGGTACAACAGCGAAATCCATTCGTTTTTACGAAAGTAAAGGCATGATGAGCCCACCGCACCGATCAGAAAATGGTTACAGGCAATATGGCGAGATTCATATCGAACAGTTAGAGTTCGTTTTGAGAGCTAAAATGGTTGGTTTCACTCTCGATGAGTGTAAGTCACTGGTTGAGTTGGCAATGAATCCCAACAGACAAAGCTACGAAGTAAAGAAGAAGGCTACTCAGAAGTTAGATGAAATAGAGTTGAAGCTTGCGGAGTTAAACAAGATGAAGGTGCAGCTACAATCTTGGGTACATGACTGCCCTGGAGATACTTCAACGGAATGTCCTATCTTGAATAATCTATCTGGCCGCAGTTAGGTTATTCCAGTTCTAAATAATCGTCAGGCAGCAATTTCATTACTAGCCTGACTTTAATCACCTATCACAGCACCTATCACAGCACCTTTCCGCCGTAATGTTTACAGATCAACAGTGGTACATGAGTGACTGCGTTACCATCTGAACACTTAACGATAGGCCCCATGTTTCCGTTACCAGGAGACTGACTGCTCGCTAGAGCGCTTCCAAATGACAAGCTGAAAATAGCCGTTAGAATTATTAAAAAATGTCTCATACAAACTCCATTAGGTTTATCTCTAATTGAGATAATTGAAAGTATGGACAAGGAAAAGAAAATTTCAAAAATTGGACGGACTTAACATTTTTAATAATTATAAATAAGCGAGAGTAAGGTTAACTATTCATATATATATTGGGTAAGAAATCTGGCTTTCTTATACCTTTTTAGCTCAATCAAACTTTTTAGCTTTACGAAATAAGAACTTATTTTTTTTTCAATTCAATCTATCGCAATGATAATTCGAATATTATTAAGGTTCAAAAATAGAAAAAGCCTGCATTTATTGAAAATGCAGGCTTCATATAGCTCTTGTTTATAAAGGTTCTATTATTAGAACGATTCCGTCTAAAGCGACAATCTTAATTTCGGTTCCAGATGGAATATCTTGACTGGCCTTTGCTGACCAAGAAGAGTCACCGAACTTAATTCGACAGCTACCTTTCTTTACGTCTTCACTTAAAATAACGGTTTGACCTACCAATTGCTTTTCTCTTTGGTTTAACTCTCGCCCTGCATCCGATTGCTTGTCATTCGAGAGTTGTCTTCTCCACCACAACCAAGTGGTAATAAGAGAGAAGCTAGCAAAGGACAGCCATTGCATCTGCCAACCAATTGGTAATGCTCCTAATAGGGCACCGACCAGCATGGCAGATATGCCTATCCATAAAAAGTAACCAGCGGTTCCAATTAGCTCAAGCGCTAACAATGCTAGACCAAACGCTAACCAATGCCAGTGGTTTACTTGTTCTAGTAATTCGACCATAAGTTAGTCCTTACTACCTTTGTCATTCTTATGTGCAAACATCTCCGCGATACCCGCTACAGAACCCATAAGGCCAGTTGCTTCGAGTGGTAGCATGATGATCTTGCCGTTTTCTGCTTGACCAATTGATTTCAGTGCGTCGGTGTAGCCTTGTGCAATGAAGTAATTGACCGCTTGCATGTCACCTTGAGCAATTGCCGTTGATACCATTTCTGTCGCTTTAGCTTCTGCTTCTGCGGCACGCTCACGGGCTTCTGCTTGCAATATTGCCGCTTGCTTCTCACCTTCTGCTTTCAGGATCTCTGATTGCTTGTGGCCTTCTGCTTTCAAGATCTCAGCTTGTCGTACACCTTCTGCTTCTAAGATATCAGCACGTTTATTACGCTCGGCTTTCATCTGGGCATTCATCGCAGCGGTCAGATCGGCTGGTGGCTGTACATCTTTGATCTCGATGCGAGTAACTTTTACGCCCCATGGGTTGGTTGCTTCATCCACGATATTTAGCAGCTTGGTATTGATCATGTCACGCTGGCTAAGCATTTCATCCAGCTCCATAGAGCCAAGTACAGTACGGATATTGGTGAGGGTTAAATTACGGATCGCATGCTCAAGGTCATTGACTTCATAAGCCGCTTTCGGTGCATCGATAACTTGTACGAAGCAGACAGCATCAATCATGACATTAGCATTATCTTTGGAGATGACTTCTTGTGCTGGGATGTCGAGAACACGCTCCATCATGCTGATGCGCTGTCCAACTTTATCAATAAATGGAATGATTAAGTTAAGACCCGGTTTAAGGGTGTGTGTGTATCGCCCGAAGCGTTCAACGGTCCAGTTGTTGCCTTGTGGAACGGTTTTTACGCCAGCGAAGATAAATAACAGTGCGACGGCAGTAAAGACGCCGATAGTAATCAAGGTATCAATAGGCATACAAAATCCTTTGCAAGTTTGAGTTTTTGATAGTTCAGTATTGATACTGGCTCATATTTAAATTCTGAGCAAATTTATAAACGAGAAATGGGCCATAAAATATTGATTTTATGGCCCATTTTACATTCTATTATGCGATAAACTAATTGATTGAATTGTCAATTTTCGATGTTTAATCTACGGCTTTTTAGGTTTAACTAGTAAAGCAGAGAGTACAGTTGTCGACGGTACTTACTGGCAACTGGGTTACCTTGTCCAAGCGCACTCAAGATGTCCATGAACTCTTTCTTCATGTCACCATCGAGAGCATTAAGATCTTTGGCTAGGAAAGACCATAATAGATCCATAGCTTCTTCACTGCGGTTCACTTGGTGATATTGCAATGCTAATTCAGATGCTGTTTTAGCGTCGCTCGGATTTTGCTGAAGAGCTGCTTCTAATGCTTGTATTTCAGGGCTGTCTGCTGCTTGTTTATGAAGTTTAAGCTTTGCAACTAAGCCTTTGTAGTAGTTGTCTTGGTACTCAAGAGGGATAGTTGCTAGCTGAGTTTCAGCAAGGTCAAATTGTTGCGTTTCTAACAAACACTCTGCGATCGCCAGTTTTACTTCACCTTTATTCGTCAGCTCTGCTGGAAGTTGCTGCATTGCTGCTAGTGCCTGTGTGTGCTCGCCAGCTTGCATTTGCTCAAGAGCCTGACGCAAAGCAAGTTCATCTTGGCTAGGAAGGTGTTTGCTGAGCATATCGACAATAGCTTCTATGCTTTGAGGGCCACCGAGCCCATCGACTGGCTGACCATTAACAAACAGTGCAATAGTGGGCAGTGCTTGAACACCAAACTGGCTAGCAATAGCTTGCTCTTGTTCGCAATTGAGCAGGGCTAAGGTGAAGGCACCGTTGTATTGCTGAGTTAAAGTTTGCAGTTCAGGAATGACTTGGGCGCTCTCTTGGCTCATTGGTGCCCCAAAATGGATGAGTACAGGGGTCTGCATCGAACCTTCTAATACTTGACGAAAGTTCTGCTCATTAAGTTCAACAATATGCGGAGATTGCATTTACGTTCCTTGAGGTTTGTTTTGTGGATACGTTGCAAATATGGGGGGGTTAGTCGGTAACTTCAAGATCTAACTCGGTTATCTCGGATAAAAAGAACCAAAAATAGAAAAACGCTATGCTTCGATGTTGATAGAGTTGTTATCTCAACATGGAAGGCATAGCGTTATCATCGAGGTAGTCAGTGAGGCGTTGCGTGAGATACTCAAAACAGTATAAACAGCGTAATTGCCAGACCCACACCTACCCAATTAAGGCGGTTTAAAGTCATGAGATTTCCAGAGTAGAACCATCAATTGGGAATAACTGATGGGATAGGATAATCATGACATCTTATTGTTACGGAAAAATTACATCGTTACATTAAAGTTTGCGACTCTGCATTCAAAGTTAGTAATTTATGCAGCTTTTCTCAAAATAGGGTCTAGCAAGCGACTCGGTAGAATCCTTTTCAATACCGCGAACACTTTAGTCGGGGTCGTAACTCGGTATCTTAGCTTGGGTTTGTCGGCGGTGAGAGCATGGAATACCGGCTCAATACAACTTTCTGGAGGCAGGACAAAAGCGTTATTCGATGATTCTTTTTCGAGTCGATCTTTTTGTTGTTGGTAAGCGTCTTGGTGGGCGCTGCCAGAAATGTTGATCCATTTATTGAACGCTTTCAAGGCATTGGTTCTAAATTGAGTCTCAATTGGCCCTGGTTGCAGTAATGAGATCTGTATACCGCTGCCATGCAGTTCTAATCGTAAGGTATCTGTCCAACCCTCAATCGCGAATTTAGAAGCATTATAAGCACCACGATACTTCATGGCTGCAAAACCTAATACGGAACTGTTTTGTACGATTCGACCTTCGCCACGCTCGCGCATGTGCGGAAGGATCTGACAGACGAGATGATGCCAACCAAAGAAGTTGGTTTCGAATTGTTCTCTGAGTCCTTGGGTCGGTAAGTCTTCTAGTGCCCCTGCTTGACCGTAAGCACCGTTATTGAATAATCCATACAATCCATTAGGTGCGAGATCAATAGCAAGCTTGGCGCCATGCTCAATACTTTCTTGGTTGGAAAGATCTAATTGAATACAGGTGAGGCCTTCATCTTGAAGGCGTTGAACATCTTGTGGATCACGACAAGATGCAATGACATGAAAACCACGCTTTTGAAGTGCATGAGCACATGTATAGCCAATACCTGTTGAGCAACCGGTAATCAGAATCGACTTGTTCACACTTAATCCTTTATTAGAGTCTCTATCGCTCTAGGGTAAAGAATTAGTCTTGATGTTGTAACAAGTTTTTTAGTGCTGGCTCGATTCTTGAGTAACTAAAGATGAATCCCATCTCAGTGAGTTTCTTCGGCTTGGAGCGAATGCTGTCAAATAGCAAACAAGATGATTCCCCCATGAGAATCGACATTGCCCATTTCGGCGTGAATAAGAAATGCGGTCGGCCTAATTGTTTCGCTAACGTGCTGCTGAACAGTTTGTTGGTCACAGGGTGAGGGGCACACATATTGAATTCCCCTTGAGCGTGGGGGAGTGACAACAAGTGATTGATGGCTCTCACCATATCGAGAATGTGAATCCATGGCATGTACTGCTCACCTGAACCTATTGGACCACCGACGCCGAGTTTATAAGGCAATAGCATCTTCTTGAGTGCGCCGCCATTCTCGCCAAGTACAACCCCTGTTCGCAGTAGTATCACGCGTGTGCTTTCTGATTGTGCTCTCTTGGCTATCTCTTCCCAGTGGGCACAGACTTTATGAGGAAAGCTTTCATCTTCTACTTGCAGTGACTCGTCAAATGGGTGCTGCTGTTGATCGCCATAGTAGCCGACGGCTGAACCGCTAATAAAAGCGTGTGGCGGGTTGTTACTGGCATGAATTAATTCGACCAGCTTTTCAGTGATGTGCCAGCGACTGTTACAGATCCTCTCTTTTTGCTCTGTACTCCAACGCTTATCGGCAATCGGTTCACCCGCGAGGTTGACCACCACATCAAAGTCATTGAGATCACTGAGCTCATCAAGGGATTGAATGTAATGAAGGTTGTTCTGGTTGAGGTGATTTAGGTTTTGCTTCGCATTTTCAGGACTCCGCGTCAGCAATGTCACGTCGTCAGTGTTCCAACTCTTGACCAATTCAGAGCCAATAAATCCAGTACCACCCGTTAACAATATCTTCATACCAATCTCCCTATTAAACATAATTATAGACATGGCTTGTTTTTAGTCGCCAATCAATACGAAAAAATCACTATAACGATCATAAGGTTTCAATCGTGTGATGCCCAAATTACGCCTTTTTCAATTTACAAAGGAGTGAAATTAAATTCATCAAGTCAGGATGTGTACCGTCATCACACTTATGCACTTTACTCGGATATGTTACCAACTGCGTAATATTTGTCACATAAGCAATGATAAGGATTTGCCATGATTATTATTAATTCATAATCAGCGACAAGGAATTGCGATGACGGCGGTGCTTGCTTTGTTTCGATCCATGTTAGGTAGCCTGAGGGATCTATTGCCAATCGTGGCGGTAATCGCTTTCTTCCAGCTTGCTGTCTTACAAGAGCCACTTCCTCATCTTTTATCTATTCTGACTGGCTTAGTGCTCGTCGTTTTTGGACTCACTTTCTTTATCTTTGGCCTTGAAATGGGGTTGTTTCCAATTGGCGAATCGATGGCTCAAGCATTTGCCAGAAAGGGGAGTGTGTTCTGGTTATTGATCTTCGCTTTTTGTTTGGGTTTTGGTACCACCATAGCCGAGCCAGCGTTAACCGCAGTCGCTGCCGAAGCCGCAGAAGTGGCAGCTGAGGGAGGTGTAATCCCCAATACGTTAGATGAAATGGAGCAGTATGCCAATGGCCTGCGCTTTACTGTGGCACTGTCAGTCGGTATCGCTATTTTACTCGGTGTGCTGAGAATCTTAAAAGGTTGGCCAATCCAGTACATGATCATCGGTGGATATATTGGAGTGGTCGTGCTCACTGCATTTGCTCCGGAAAACATCATTGGAATTGCGTATGACTCTGGTGGAGTAACGACATCGACGATCACCGTCCCATTAGTAACTGCGTTAGGGGTGGGTTTAGCCTCGGCAATTAAAGGGCGTAATCCGATGATAGATGGTTTTGGGTTGATCGCGTTTGCTTCGTTGCTGCCGATGATGTTTGTCATGGTGTACGGGATGGTGGTGACATGATCAGTGTTCAACAATTTATCGACACCTTTCTCGGCACTGTGATGGATGTGATCCCGATTGCGATCATCATCTTCGGTTTTCAGTTGGCGGTATTACGAAAGCCAGTCAATAACCTAGCCAAAGTGCTGATCGGTTTCTTCTACGTCATTCTTGGCTTATCACTCTTTTTGATGGGATTGGAGCTCGCGTTATTCCCTCTAGGGGAGACGATGGCAATGCAACTCACCGAGCCAAGCTTTTTGACTGAGTTTAAGATCAGTTCTGGTCTTGCTTTGGTTTGGTTTGATTATTACTGGGTTTACCTGTTTGCGTTTTGTATTGGTTTCAGCACCACGATAGCCGAGCCTTCTTTGATAGCTGTAGCGATTAAGGCGAACCAAGTTTCCGGTGGCAGTATCAGCGTCAATGGGCTGAGGATCGCCGTGGCATTGGGCGTTGCTATCGGTATCTCTCTGGGCAGCTACCGTATCGTTGCGGGTGACCCGATCCATTACTACATCATTTTTGGTTATGTCGTCGTGGTCATTCAAACCTTTTACGCCCCAAAACTCATTATCCCATTAGCCTACGATTCGGGTGGCGTCACTACATCAACGGTGACAGTCCCTTTAGTGACGGCGCTCGGGCTTGGACTTGCTTCAACCGTACCAGGAAGAAATCCTGTCATTGATGGCTTTGGATTGATCGCCTTTGCCAGCTTATTTCCCATCATTTCAGTGATGGGCTATGCCCAAATAACACAATGGTTAAACCGTTTACATACCTCTAAGGAGAGCAAAGATGCGCTTTAAACTTATCCTAGCGTTTGTAGAAGAGAGCAAGACCGACACTGTGCTCGATGCCGCGCGTGATGCGGGCGCGACTGGAGCAACGGTGATTAATAACGCCAGAGGGCAAGGCTTAAACCAAAAAACCACCTTCTTCGGCTTAACGTTAGAGGTGCAAAAAGATGTGTTGCTGTTTGTGGTTGAGGAACACTTAGCTAGGCATATTCTTGAAACTATTGGCGAAGTCGGCGAGTTTGACCAGGAGTCAGGACAAGGTATAGCGGTGCAGATCGATATCGAAGACGCAGTCGGGGTTGCGCATCAAGTCGAGACGTTAACAAAGGTTGTGGAGGATGAGCTATGAGTACCAGTGAAAAGATCCGAGTAGGCGATGTCATGGCCAATACGTATGTGATTATCGATGGGCTAACCACGGTGTTAGAAGCGATAGAGATGGCTAAAAAGCACAAAGTGAAGGCAATCATTGTCGATAAACGCCACGAAGATGACGAATACGGTATCGTATTGATGAATGACATTGCCAAGAAAGTACTGGCTAAGAACCGATCTCCAAAGCGAACCAATGTTTATGAGATCATGACCAAGCCAGCGCTAAGCGTGTCTGCTGAGATGAACGTAAAGTATTGCGCTCGCCTGTTTGAACGCTTTGGTATCAGTCGTGCGCCAGTAGTTCGTGATAACAAGATAGTCGGTATGGTTAGTTACAATAATATCGTGATCAATGGTATGGCGAGAGATGACGTGTAGCATTTAGATACGTACAATAGGCTCATAAATTTTATGGAGAAGTACGTGTGAAATTATTTTTTGCTTCAGACCTACACGGTTCGCTGCCAGCAACAGAAAAGGTATTAGAACTCTACCAAGCATCTGGTGCGCAATATTTAGTTCTATTGGGTGACATTCTGAATCATGGACCAAGAAATCCGATTCCAGAAGGATACAACCCGCCGGCGGTTGCAGATAAGTTGAATGCGTTTTCTCAAGAGATCATTGCCGTTCGTGGTAACTGCGATAGCGAAGTGGATCAGATGTTGTTGTCTTTTCCAATGATGATGGATTACTCGTGGGTGCTATTAGAATCAGGCCAGCGTATCTTCCTAACGCATGGCCATTTGTACAACACCAATAAACGCCCTGCGTTGAAGGCGGGCGATATCATTGCACACGGTCATACCCATATTCCTGTCGCCGAATACCAAGATGACATCTTTATCTTTAACCCTAGCTCGGTGACATTCCCACGAGAGGGACACGCGGCAAGCTATGGCATCTATGAAAACAATACCTTCAAAGTCATTAGCCTTGAAGGTGATGTTCTCGTGAGTGGTCAGCTTTAAATCATTGGATCGGCTGTGAAAGGCTTATTTTGAGTCCACGTGGCCGAGATCTCTGTCTGGAGCAATGATGTTTCGTACTCTTTGCTTCAGAACTTTCGCCTCTGGAAAACCGTCATCTGCTTTTCTTTCCCAAATCTGCACACCATTACAAAAGATTTCGAACCTGCCTCCTGTGTCTGGGTGTAAGCTCACTTGTTCAATTTCTTCGCTGAAGGTATGCAGTAGCTCTTGGCATAACCAACTAGAGCGAAGCATCCAATTGCATTGACGGCAATAGTGTATCGCGATTGTGGCTTTTGTTGCTGTCTCTTTCGCTGGCGCCAGATTAGGTTGTTCCGTTTTCATGGTTAATCCTTAAAATGCTACATCCGTAATTTGATACCAACGGCTAACAAAAAAGGGGCTTCATGCCCCTTTTTTCTATTGGTTTACCGTTTCATGGTATTCAGCTATTCATAAACAGTAAATTCATAAACAGTAAATAGCGATCCAATCTTAGTTTGAAAACAATACGGTAGAACCATGATTTAAGCTAGTCAGTAGCAGTGCCTTCGGGTTAACAATATCTATGCGGCGGCTTTGCTCTGCGTCCATCTTAATGACTTGAGTGATCAGCTCTAGCTGTTCTTCTGAAAAGTCTTGGCGCTGAGCCGAGGTCACATCTTTAAACTCCGTTGGCGAAACCAGTAAGTAGTTATCGTTAATATCCCACTGACCTGTTTCTGATATGTTGATCACATTCGCAGGTGCAGTTTGAGTGCTGTACAGCCTAACCACTGACATTCTCAGGTACGTACCATTTGGTAGGTATTTCGCATTCGATGATAGTTCAACTCTACGCAGCGGGCCGATTGCATCAGCTTGCTTGTTGTCGCTAATCAGAGTCACCATTTTCGATTGCCACTCATGCTGAGTGAGCAAGCGCTCTACTTTTGCGTCGCTGCCCCAATATAACCAACCACTTAAGAATGCAGATAGAACCAGTAAAATAATCGATACTTTTAATTTCATGTTACTGACCACCGTTACAAATGTCGTTTACATCCGACTGGTTTGCGTAAATTCTTAGGGTTACATTTTCGCTAGAGTAATCTTGCGGGTGAATGTAGTTGAGGGCAAGGTTGTTGGTTTGTCCACCTGTTGCAATCACCTCAGTCGGTTTCAGCATGCCAGTGTGATTAGTGTTGTAGCGCAATACACACTTCTCTATCGCAGGGAGCCAACTACTGAGATCAGGATGATTGATTGGGGTTTGAATCTTTACACCATCCACTTCAGTCAATGTTCTGAACTCGGATTCTGCGGGGTTAGTAAACGTTAAAACCAGAATTGGCATGATGAAAGCCGCAAGCAATAACGAAAACGCTAACCACTTATTGGTGCCTTTAACCGGGGTAGCAGTTGGTGTTGTTGCTGGTTCCACTTCAACTTTGGTTTCTTGAAACTTTGTAATTGACTCGGGCTCGACAGCTTCAGTCATTGCTTCTTCGGTCATTGTAGGCGTTGCAAACGTTAAGATAGGTTCTACGTCATTTTCTGCAATTTCAGCCGCTGCTGGCTGATCATTTGATGAAAGTGGTGCAGAGCGTTCAACGGTTGCAATAAATTGGTAACCGCGCTTTGGTACTGTTTTTACGAATTCAGGAGATTTAGTCGAGTCTTTGAGCATCTTTCTCAGAGTCGATACGGCTTGCGTTAAGCTTGAGTCATCCACCTCAAAGCCTTGGTCTCGCCAAACATACTCATGCAATTCATTGCGAGTGATAACTTCATTGGGTCTTTCTGACAGCATCAGGAGAATGCGGCTTTCATTGCTACCAAGACGAACGACTTCACCGTCGCTCATTTGATCAACAAGTGAATTGCTGTTTGGGTCGAATACGAACCGCTGTGCGAGAATAAACTTTGTGCCGATATTGCTCATTGAATTCTTCTATTTTTGATTGTTTTGGGTGCGAAATAGACAAATCTCAGGTGAAGTTCCGTTAATTCTTCACCAAATCATGGCTTCTTTTATGTTCTTTTATATTTATCAGACTCAAGGATAATAAAAACAGATCAAAAAAACAGTGTTTTTATGATTTTTGACCTTGAATTTACATTTGTCATCCTCATGTTAATGAACAGAAGAGTGGCATCAAGTGTTACGCCCCTATGATTATTCAACATAAAGTATAGATGTTTTGGAGTAAAAATGAGCGAAACGGCAACGCAAAATAAAGAGACTCGTGGCTTTCAATCTGAAGTAAAACAACTACTTCATCTAATGATTCACTCACTGTATTCAAATAAAGAAATCTTTCTACGTGAGCTGATCTCTAACGCATCTGACGCGGCTGATAAGCTCCGTTTTCAAGCTCTATCGAACGGTGACCTTTACCAAGGTGATGCAGATCTAGGTGTAAAACTTTCTTTCAACGCGGAAGCAAACACGTTAACCATTTCTGATAACGGTATCGGTATGAGCCGCGACAACGTTATTGAGCATTTAGGTACGATTGCTAAGTCAGGCACTGCAGATTTTTTCTCAAAGCTGTCTGAAGACCAAAGCAAAGACTCTCAACTGATTGGTCAATTTGGTGTGGGTTTCTATTCTGCATTCATCGTCGCAGACGCGGTAACGGTTCGCACACGTGCAGCTGGCCTGCCGAACAATGAAGCTGTTCAGTGGCACTCTGCAGGTGAAGGCGATTACACAATCGAAGACATCACTAAAGAGTCTCGTGGTACTGACATCGTTCTGCACATGCGTGAAGACGGTAAAGAGTTCTTAAATGAGTGGCGTCTGCGTGAAGTGATTGGTAAATATTCTGACCACATCGGCATTCCTGTTTCTATCTTCACAGCAGTGAAAGATGACGAAGGTAAAGACACCGAAGAGAAACATTGGGAACAGATCAACAAGGCGCAAGCACTTTGGACTCGTAACAAGTCTGATATCGAGAAAGAAGAGTACCAAGAGTTTTACAAACACGTATCTCACGACTTTGCTGATCCACTAACCTGGAGCCACAACAAGGTTGAAGGTAAGAACGATTACACAAGCCTGCTTTACATCCCAGCGAAAGCACCTTGGGACATGATGAACCGTGACCACAAGAGTGGCTTGAAACTTTACGTGCAGCGTGTATTCATCATGGATGACGCAGAGCAGTTCATGCCATCTTACATGCGTTTCGTTCGTGGCTTGATTGACTCAAACGATCTGCCATTGAACGTGTCTCGTGAAATCCTGCAAGACAACAAGGTAACTCAGTCTCTTCGTGGCGCATGTACCAAGCGTGTACTGACTATGCTTGAGCGCATGGCGAAGAATGACAATGATAAGTACCTAGAGTTTTGGAAAGAGTTCGGCCTAGTATTGAAAGAAGGCCCGGCTGAAGATATGGCGAACAAAGAGAAGATCGCTGGTCTACTTCGTTTCTCGTCAACGGAAGTGGATTCTGCTGAACAAACCATCAGCCTAGAATCTTACGTTGAGCGCATGAAAGAAGGCCAAGATAAGATTTACTACCTGACAGCAGATAGCTACGCTGCCGCTAAGAACAGCCCACACTTGGAGCAGTTCAAAGCTAAAGGTATTGAAGTGGTTCTAATGTACGATCGTATTGATGAGTACGTAATGAACTACCTGACTGACTTCGACGGTAAACAGTTCCAATCGATCACTAAAGCAGGCTTAGACCTAAGCAAGTTTGAAGGTGAAGAAGAGAAAGAGAAGCAAAAAGAGACAGAAGAAGAGTTCAAATCTGTTGTAGAGCGCACTCAATCTTACCTAGGTGGTCGTGTTAAAGAAGTTCGTACGACCTTCAAGCTAGCAACAACACCTGCGGTTGTTGTGACTGACGACTTCGAAATGGGCACGCAAATGGCGAAGCTTCTTGAAGCTGCGGGTCAAGCGGCACCGGAAGTGAAGTACATCTTCGAGATTAACCCTGAGCACGCACTGGTTAAACAGATGGCTGACGAAGCAGACGAGCAAGCGTTTAGTCGTTGGGTTGAGTTGCTACTTGGTCAAGCGATGCTGGCTGAAAAGGGCTCAATGGAAGATCCGTCACAATTCTTGGGTGCAATCAACGAGCTACTAACAAAGCGTTAGTCTTTCGACTTTAGGTTAAGCCAACAATTACAATAAAAAGCTCGCAAATGCGGGCTTTTTTTATGAACGTCGTTGAAAATTGACCTAACGTGGTCAACGTCACCGTTATCGTCACAACAAATGTTGTCGATGCATTCTTTAGTCGTAAATTCAGCCAAATTGAATATTAATGTGATAGAATGCTCGACCTAATCAGCTGGGGCTAAGAAGCGACTATCTCCAGTTGTATGATTTTTAAACGTTATACCGAAACTTACCGTTTTGCTTCTGTTCACAGTTTTGCTTAGCCTCAATGGTTACTTAACGCTTTCTGTTCATCCTAAAAATGAGCAAGAATGGAGGGATAGTGAGCTTCGGTATAAATCATAATTTTATAAGAGGATTAAACATGCGCATCATTCTTCTAGGTGCTCCTGGCGCGGGTAAAGGTACTCAAGCTAACTTCATCATGAACAAATTTGGTATCCCTCAAATTTCAACTGGTGACATGCTACGTGCTGCTATCAAAGCGGGTACTGAGCTTGGTAAGCAAGCAAAATCAGTAATCGACGCTGGTCAGCTAGTTTCTGATGAAATTATCCTTGGTCTTATCAAAGAGCGTATCGCTCAAGATGACTGTGAGAAAGGTTTCCTACTAGACGGTTTCCCACGCACAATCCCACAAGCTGATGGCCTAAAAGAAATGGGCATCGCTGTTGATTACGTTGTTGAATTTGACGTAGCTGACGATGTGATTGTTGAGCGTATGGCTGGTCGTCGTGCTCACCTTCCTTCTGGTCGTACATACCACACTGTGTACAATCCGCCTAAAGAAGAAGGTAAAGATGACGTAACGGGTGAAGACCTAGTGGTACGTGATGACGACAAAGAAGAAACAGTTCGTGCACGTCTAGGTGTATACCACGATCAAACAGCTCCGCTAATCTCTTACTACGGTAAAGAAGCTGAAGCAGGCAACACTCAGTACCTTAAGTTTGATGGTACTAAGCAAGTTGCTGAAGTTAGTGCAGAACTTGAGAAAGCACTAGCATAATTGGCTAACAGCCAGTTTTAGAATTTGATATATTGGAAGCGACCTTAAGGGTCGCTTTTTTGTTTCAATTTTTAGTACGATACCAATCTAGATAATTTGATTGCACATGATTCAGAACGGTTCAGACCCGATGGCAGTGGCTAGCAATTGAGAGTGGATGTTGTGTATCTCATATGAAGAGTGATTATTCAGACTTTCATTGAGGCGCAATGATCTTAAACTTATGCAGATTAGTATATTACTTTCCAGAAAATCACATATTGGTCTCAGGTATCTATGGAAAATAATAAAAAGCAGGGTGTTTTACTGGTGAACTTAGGAACTCCAGATTCGGCGACCCCCGCTGGCGTTCGTCGATTTTTGAGTGAATTCTTACACGACAAGCGAGTTGTAAACCTAACGCGTTGGCTTTGGTGTCCTATATTACATGGGGTGATTTTACCGATTCGCTCGCCTAAAGTTGCTAAGCTGTATCAGTCTGTCTGGATGGATGAAGGCTCACCACTGCTTGTGTACTCTCAAAGACAAGCTGAAAAGCTCCAGAAGAAGCTAGAGATGCCTGTTGCACTGGGTATGACCTATGGCAACCCAAGCCTAAAGACTGGTGTTGAGCAACTGATGGAGCAGGGCGTTGAGGACATCATCGTACTGCCTTTATATCCGCAGTACTCTGGTACAACCACAGCGGCGGTTTCTGATGGTTTAACCAAAGCCTTTAAGCAGATGCCAGTTATCCCGAGCTATCGCTTTATTCGCGACTACTACGCGCACCCAAGCTATGCCAAAGCATTGGCTGAAAGCGTCCGCAGTCATTGGGATTCAAATGGCAGAGCCGATCATTTAGTGTGTTCTTTCCACGGTATTCCGAAGCGACTGGCTGATGAAGGCGATATCTACCCTCAGCATTGTGAAGCGACAACAAAGCTGCTTGCGGCAGAGTTAGGTTTGTCAGCGGACGATATCACAATGACATACCAATCGCGATTTGGTCGAGAAGAGTGGTTGAAGCCATACACTGACGAGACACTTGAATCACTGCCGAGTAAAGGCATCAAGAAGATCGACATTATGGCACCTGCCTTTTCGGTTGACTGTTTGGAAACGTTGGAAGAGATTTCAGACCAGTGTAAAGAGACTTTCATTGACGCTGGTGGTTCGGACTTTAGCTACATTATGTGTCTGAACGACAGAGATTCGCACATCGATATGATGGCAGAGTTAGTGGCGCTGTATCGCTAACAGATGCTGAGCCTTGATTATGACTTATCGTTAGCATTAAGGCGCATAATACAAATAACAAAAGGGCTGCTCATTGAGCAGCCCTTTTTGATCAGGATATTTCGTTTTGAAACAGCTTGAGAGTTAAGCCGCAGATGTCTCTGTTGCTTGCTTAGCTTTAGGCTCTGCTTCAAGCGTCATGTTGGTTTCTACGCCGTGCATCCATGACACAAGCTTACCAGCACAAAGCAGCAGTAATATGCCACTCACCGTTGCTGTGATAGCAATACCACTGAAGATTGACATAGCACCAAGCTCACCAACGTGAGAACCAACCAGGCCTGCCACGTAGTTTGCCACCGCATTGAAGCCAAACCATGCACCCATCATCAATGATGCTAGGCGAAGCGGAGCTAACTTAGTGACCAACGACAGGCCAATAGGAGATAGACAAAGCTCACCAAGGGTATGGAAGAAGAAAGCGCCGACTAGCCATAGCATTGATGTTTTCACTGTTAGGTCACCGCCTTGCTCCATTACCGCGCCCATCATGCACACAAAGCCCAGTGCTAAGAAGAACAATGCCATTGCAAACTTCACAGGAGAGTTGGGTTCACGCTTACCCAGTTTCACCCAGAACGCAGCAATGATTGGAGCAAGTGTAATGATGAAGAATGGGTTCAAAGATTGGAACCACGCAGCAGGAACTTCAAAGCCACCAATCATACGGTCAGTATATTGTTGAGTGTAGATGTTCATTAGGCCGCCAGCTTGTTCAAAGCCCGCCCAGAATACAATCACGAACAGACCCATGATAAGAATCACTTTTAGTCTGTCGAACTCTTCTTTGGTCAGTGGCGCTTTTTCTTTAGATTTGTTCAGTGCTTTCGCTCTTGCAGCAGCAGGTACAGAACCGATGTTGCCTAACCAAGACTGAGCCATTGTCACTTGCATGATCAAGCTAATAACCATACCAATACCAGCGGCTAGGAAACCTGCTTTCCAACCGAATGAATCGACAGCAGCACCTGAAATTAAGCCACCAAGCAGCGCACCTAAGTTGATGCCCATGTAGAAAATGGTGAAAGCACCGTCACGGCGGTTATCGCCTTCTTGGTACAGATCGCCAACCATGGTTGAGATGTTCGGCTTAAACATACCGTTACCACTGATTAGCAGTGCTAAACCAAGGTACAGAGCGTTCACTTGGTCTAAACCGATGAAGCCGTTAGGTAGAGCCAGTGTAAATTGGCCAAGTGCCATTAATACACCGCCAATCAGAATTGATTTACGCTGACCTAGGTAGTTATCGGCAATCCAGCCACCAATTAATGGTGTGATGTAGACTAAACCGGTGTAAATACCGTAGAGATCGAGTGCGTCTTTCGTTGACCAACCCAGTCCACCGTTGAGGGTAGTGTCAGTCAAAAATAAGACAAGGATGGCGCGCATCGCATAGTAAGAGAAACGTTCCCATAGCTCTGTGCTAAAAAGTAGAAATAGGCCTCTAGGGTGGCCAAAGATGTTGTGGTTGCTTGGCATAAGTTTTACTAATTTTAGGTATTAAAAGATTTTATGGTCATTCATGTATACACAGTGGGATAAAAGTCTGCAATAGACGTATTTTATGGTTACGACAACTTGGTTTAGCTAAGGTATTGATATTAATCATCTTTACTTTTAATGTTGCCCATTTTAAGTGTGCTGCAAACTAATTTTCCAGATTTGAGCTGGTTGGTTAATAACCTTTATTAAAGTCGTGTTGAATAAAAATCTTTAGATGCATTGCTCTGGTGTATCATTTTGAGTTTAAAGGGAGTGGTGTGCTCATTAGGTGGGGTATACATATGCTTACAACAATGAGTCTTTTGATCTCTAAATGATCTCTGTACAATGCTTAACCACTCCGACACCTATAACTTTTTGTTGATAAATTGGTCTGCTACGCATTATTTTTCGTTAGCAACGATTCATTTTATTAATGGCGATTCAACCGTTTTAGGCATGTGGTAAAATATCTAAAAATATAAAATGGCTAGTTAAATGAAACGTTGGTATTTGCTTTACTGTAAGCGTGGTGATCAAAAACGCGCTCAGCAGCACTTAGAGAATCAGGGGGTAGAGTGCTTTTACCCTCAAATAGAAGTCAAAAAGGTGGTGAGAGGGAAAGAAAAGCAGGTCAAAGAACCGCTGTTTCCGTCTTACATCTTTGTTCGCTTCGATTATGAGCAAGGTCCTAGCTTCACGACCGTTCGTTCAACACGTGGCGTTGTGGACTTTATTAAGTTCGGTTCACTGCCGCACGAGGTCCAAGGAGACTTGGTGTTTGAACTTAAAGAGTTTGAGAAGTGCTGCAGTAACGAAGTGGAAGATTGTTGTGTTGAGTTTGAATCTGGACAGGTAGTTAAGATTCAGAGTGGCCAATTTGCTGGGGTTGAAGCTATTTTCGATCAGAAAGACGGTGAGGCTCGATCGATTATGCTGGTGAAAATGATCAGCCAAGTCGTTCCAATCAGTATTGAGAACGAAGCACTACAAGCTCGCGCATAACTGCAGTAATAAAAATAGGCTTAAAACAAAAGGCGCATAATGCGCCTTTTTTAGTCTTTAGGATTTGTTCAAAACGCTCTAAGCGTTGTAAGCATCGTTGTGAACGGCTTGTACTGCACGGCCTGATGGGTCGACACAGTTTTTGAATGACTCATCCCACTCAATCGCTTTCGCTGATGAACAAGCAACTGAAGGACCACCAGGTACACACTCTGCCGCAGATTCTAGAGGGAATAGCTCCTCAAAGATTTCACGGTAAGCATAACCTTCTTTGGTTGTTGGCGTGTTGTAAGGGAAACGGAACTTAGCAGCTTCCATTTGTTGATCCGTTACTTTTGCTTCAGCCGTTGCTTTCAATGTATCAATCCAATCGTAGCCAACACCATCAGAGAACTGCTCTTTTTGACGCCATGCGATTGAATCTGGTAGGTAGTCTTCAAAACACTCACGCAGGATGTGTTTCTCCATCTTACCGTTACCGCACATCTTATCTTCAGGGTTCAGACGCATTGCGACATCGATGAACTCTTTATCCAAGAATGGTACACGGCCTTCAACACCCCATGCCGCTAGCGATTTGTTTGCACGAGCACAGTCGAACATGCTTAGAGCAAGCAGTTTACGTACTGTCTCTTCGTGGAACTCTTTCGCGTTTGGCGCTTTATGGAAGTACAGGTAACCACCAAAGATTTCATCAGCACCTTCACCTGAAAGTACCATCTTGATGCCCATCGCTTTGATCTTACGAGCCAGCAAGTACATTGGCGTTGATGCACGAATCGTCGTTACATCGTAAGTTTCGATATGGTAGATAACGTCACGGATTGCGTCTAGGCCTTCCTGAATAGTGTAAGTCATCTCATGGTGCACAGTTCCGATCTTGTCCGCAACTTCACGAGCAGCGATAAGGTCTGGTGCGCCTTCAAGACCAACAGCGAACGAGTGCAGTTGTGGCCACCAAGCTTCAGATTGCTCATCATCTTCGATACGCATTGCCGCAAAGCGTTTTGCAACTGCTGAAGTAATTGATGAATCCAGGCCACCAGATAGAAGTACACCGTAAGGAACGTCAGTCATTAGTTGACGTTTAACGGCTGCTTCTAGCGCTTCAGTCAGTTCTTCTTTGCTTGTGCTGTTGCCTTGTACCGCAGCGTACTCGTTCCAATCGCGGATGTAGTAGCGTTGAGGTTCAGCATCTTTCGAAGAGTAGAAGCTACCTGGAGGGAATTCACTGATCGTCTTACATACTTCAACCAATGCTTTCATCTCTGAAGCCACGTAGTAGTTGCCGTGCTCATCGTAACCTTGGTAAAGCGGGATGATACCAATATGGTCGCGGCCCACTAGGTACTCGTCTTTCTCTTCGTCGTATAAAACGAATGCGAAAATACCGTTAAGCTCTTCTAGAAGGTCTGCACCCATCTCTTGGTATAGCGCTAGGATAACTTCACAGTCAGAATCAGTCTGGAACTGGTACTTATCTTCATAGCGTGCACGAAGTTCTTTGTGGTTATAAATTTCACCGTTTACTGCAAGAATGTACTTTTTGTCTTGACTGTATAGTGGTTGAGCACCACTGTTCAAGCCAACAATAGCAAGACGTTCATGAGCAAGGATTGCTTTTTCACCAGCATAGATACCAGACCAGTCTGGACCACGGTGACGAAGCTTCTTAGACATTTCTAAAGCAATAGGGCGAAGTGCTGCGGCATCACTTTTAATGTCGAGAATGCCAAATACTGAACACATAGAACTTCCTTTTAAATAATTTCCAAATCAACTGCATTCAATTTGCCATTCTGGCTAAAAAAAGCAACCGGATGTGAGCAAAAAAATAATATAAAGGGTGTTCTGTTAGAAATTATCTAATTTTTATGTGCTTTTGGTGTGTGATGTTTAATTGCGGTTGGTTTTTTAAACAAAAACCTCTCAAAAGTGCGAAAAATAGGCAGTTTTGAGAGGTTTAGTTGAACACTGTCTAATACTAGATTTTATTGATATTTGGATTTAACTGTTCGCAAACGTGGCGAGCAAAACCACTACCAGCCTCGCTGTAAATGTTAAATGCCGCATCAACGCCATTCTCTTTCAGTGTTTCGAGTTGATCGGGATATTCAGCAATAGCCGCAATTTGGCCTTTAAAGTTACGTGACTTTAATTGTTCTAAAGCGGTTTGATTACCTTGGTGGTGAGGCATTGCCAAAATCACCAGCTTTACGTTTGCTGTATCTAGAATTCGCTCCCAGAAATCTGGGTCAGTCGCGTCGCCAGAAATCACGTTTCTGCCTTGGCTTCTGTGGTTGTGCGCGGCTTCTTCACGCACTTCTACACCTAGGCTGACCTTGCCATAGCGAGTACGTAATTCGTCATAAGCACCGGTACCAATTCGGCCCATACCTAGAATAAGCACTTGGGCACGACCAGGGTCAATTCGCTTATCACGTCGGTGAAGCTTTTCTGACGCATGCTCTTTTAGCCATTTACCTGACTGCTGATAAAGCTTATGACCAGCTCGGTTTAAAGGAGCAGCGATTAGAAAAGACAGTGAAACTGCAATGGCAACGGCAACTAAGATATCACCCGACATCCAACCCATCTTGAAGGCGAGACCACCAACGATGAGGCCAAACTCGCTATAGTTAAACAGTGATAGCGAGGCAAGTAGAGACGTTCGAACACGGAACTTGAAGCGGTTGAGTACCAAGAAGTAGAGAACACCTTTCACTGGCAGCATCAGCAAGAACAAGATTGCGAGCATAAAGCCTTGAATGGTTGGTTGCTCTGACAGACCAATATTCAAGAAGAAACAGACAAGGAAAAGTTCTTTAAGGTTAAACAGCGACTTTGATAATTCTGAGGCTTTTGGGTGACCAGCAAGTAACATACCTAGAACAAGAGCCCCCAAATCTGGTTTCACACCAACCAAATGGAATAAACCAGCACCGACGACTAATGCGAAGAAGATGCCGGAAAGAACCAGCATCTCACCGTGACCAACCCAATCGAGCACTTTGTAGAACAGTGGGCGTAATAAGGGTAGGGCAAACAGAGCAATTGCATACCACTCAGGTATTTTGCCCGTAGAAGCCGTTAAGAATACTACGGCGAAGATATCCTGCATGACCAAGATACCAATCGCTAACGTTCCGTAGGTCGCATTCATTTCGCCTTTCTCTTGCAGAGTCTTAACCGCAAATACAGTACTAGAGAATGAAAGAGCAAAACCGAGCAGAACGATCTGTTCTACCGACATGGCAGCTAGCGATGAAATACCTAAGAACTTAAAGCCAAACAGGGCGACGGCGAAAAACAGAGTGGACAAAAGGTTGTGGATTGTCGCGCCAGCCCAGATCTCTTTAGAGAATAGGGTTTTGATATCGAGCTTTAAGCCGATAGTAAATAGAAGCAGCGTGACACCAAGGTCAGCTAAAGTAATGATGGTGTCATTGGTTTCAAAGCCAAAGGCAAAAAGCCCAAAGCCTGCAACCAAAAAACCAACTAATGGGGGAAGGTGACACTTTAAAGCAATAAATCCTGCGATAAACGCAGTGGATATTAATATAAGTTCCATAACTTGTTGTTGTAGTTCCCTAGCTTAAAAAAACGGGCCGTGTTTATACAAACACGGCCCGCGGAAAATCAGAATTGTTTTCTCTAGTCTTCGAGAAGCTTCTGCAGTAACACGCCGTTAAGCATGGCGCGCTTAATCATAGCAAAAGCTCCCATCGTAGGATGTTTATCGATCTGTGATGCTACAATAGGCAGGCCGCTATGGAAAGTCGTTAACGACTGATTCTCTACATTGCGCTTAATTGCAGGAAAAACAATCTCTTGTGCCTTGGTAATATCACCAGCAATGATAACTTTTTGAGGGTTAAATAAGTTAATCGTCATCGCGATAGCCTTACCTAACTGGTTTCCTACTCGAACTAAGCTTTGCTTGGCTAGCTCATCACCATTAATCGCGTGGTCACAAACGTCTTGAATCGTAATATGCTCAAGCTCTGTTAAAGAAGACTCATAGCCTTGTTTAATCAGCTTCTGCACGCGTTCAACGATAGCTGGGTTTGCCGCTACTGTTTCAAGACAGCCGAAGTTACCACATTGGCATTGCTCGCCTAGCGGATCAATTTGGATATGACCAATTTCACCCACATTACGGTTATGACCTAGGAAAACCTGACCATTAACGATAATACCTGCACCTGTACCACGGTGAACACTGACCAAAATAGAATCTTGGCTATCTTTACTTGCACCGAAGTAGTGCTCAGCAAGCGCCATTCCACGAACATCGTTACCAACAAAACAAGCAACATGGAATGTATCGCGAATAATGTCGCTTAATGCGAGGTTATCGATGTCGGTATTCGGCATGTACTCAACAACACCGGTCGTTGGGTTAACCAAGCCTGGAAGCGTGACACCAATAGCAATCAGTTGATCGATCTTTGGTTGATGCTCAGCAATGAAAGCTTTGAGGTTATTGACCAAGCCTTGGGTAAGGTCTGATTGGTCTGAATAATTCAGGTCTTGCTGTTGGAAAGCCAATTCACGACCACCAAGGTCATGCAGGCTTATTTGAATGTAGTCTCGACCCAAACGCACAGCAACAGAATGAAAAGGCTCTACTTCTGTGGTTAGGGAGATAGCGCGTCTACCGCCAGTAGACGCTTGCTGCGCAACCTCTTTAATTAGGCCGCGCTCTAAAAGTTGGCGGGTAATTTTTGTAACACTTGCCGGTGCGAGTTGGCTTACATCAGCCACTTGTATACGACTGATAGGTCCCTGTTGGTCTATAAGTCGGTATACCGCCGCACTGTTTAGTTGTTTAACTAAGTCTACGTTACCTATTTGTCCGCCATTCATACTTAATTGTGCTCGTATTGTCCGTTAACAACAGTCGCTTTAACGTTAAAGTCTCGGTCAAATACAGCTAGGTTTGCAACCATGCCTTTTTTGATTCGACCTAGCTTGCTTTCTACACCGATAGCCGTAGCTGGGTATAGCGTAGCCATGCGAAGAGCTTCGTCTAAAGCGATACCAGCGTGCTCAACTGTATTCTGAACTGCTTCAATCATAGTCAGAGCTGAGCCGCCCAGTGTGCCGTTTTCATCAACACACTTACCATCACGGTAATATACTTTCTTACCGACAAAAATAAAGTATTCCATGTCAGCACCTGCAGGAGCTGTGGCATCCGTCACTAATACCAACTTTTCTCCCTTGATTTTATGCGCAATTCTGATGTTTGCGTAATCAACGTGGAAGCCGTCGGCAATAATGCCAGCGTAAACCTCAGGAGTATCGTAAATCGCGCCAACAACGCCAGGCTCACGACCAACCATCGGCGTCATTGCATTGAACAGGTGAGTGGCGGACGTGATACCAGATTCGAAACCTTGACGCGCTTCTGCGTAAGTTGCGTTGGTGTGGCCGATAGAAACGACAACGCCAGCTTTGTGCAGGCGTTCGATGTGTTCAGGGTCGTTAAGCTCTGGAGCCAATGTTACTTTTGCAACAAGGTCACGGTTCTCACAGATAAGCTCAATCATTTCGTTGTCAGATTTACGAATGTGATCGACGCTATGGATGCCTTTTTTCGCAACGTTTAGGTAAGGGCCTTCAAGGTGCAGACCTAAAGATTGGTTTTGGTACTGGTTATGGTATTCACGAGCTGCCGTAATAACCGCACGCATATCTTCGTCTGAAGAGGTGATAAGCGTTGGTAGGAAGCTAGTACAGCCAGATTTCAGGTTTGCTTTGTGCATGATCTGCATGGTTTCTGCAGTGATCTCATCGTTAAGCATTACACCGCCACAACCATTCAGTTGTAGGTCAATGAAACCTGGGCTTAGGTTTGCTCCGTCTAGGTCGCGAAGCTCGATTCCTTCTGGCAATTCAGAGATAGGACAGACTTTTTTGATCAGTTCGTTTTCGATTACAACAGCATGATCGGTTAGAACATCACTACCAGTGTAAATTTTACAGTTACTTAGCGCGTACATAGTCAGCTAATCCTTATTTCGTGAGATCTTTTAAATTCGTTCGTTACCTAAATGCGGACTTAGTTTGCGAGCATCATTTACGTAACGATTTATCTTTTATGGGCAAACGGCTTCAAAATGATAAGCGATTTAAGTTGTTGAAAAACATATGAACGATTGATTTTTATTATACATTTAGGTTCATCAATAATGATTGTTCACGGTGCTCTATAAGCCCGGAGTTACCATCTTTTTGCCTAATGATTAGATTTGGATTTTATCCATAAATGTTCATTTTTTTGAATGATAAAATAAGTTTTATGATCTCGCTAGCAAAAACCTCTGGATTTGGTAAAAACTGGTGATTAGGATCACAAATGGTAAGGTTTTAATTTGCGGAGCAAAATTAATTGAATACACTGAATAGGACTAAATTGAGCGACTAAAATAAGTTTCTCAAACGAATTCTAAAAAATCCTATAGGGGGAAACAACTGGTGAATATTCTAGGATATGCGCAGAAGCTTGGTAAGGCGTTAATGCTACCAATCGCAACGCTTCCGATTGCGGCATTGCTGCTACGTCTGGGTCAACCAGACTTACTCGATATCGCATTCATGGCATCTGCTGGTAACGCAATCTTCAGTCAACTACCATTATTGTTTGGTTTGGGTATAGCTATTGGTCTTTCTAAAGACGGTAACGGCGCAGCAGGTCTTGCTGGTGCAGTTGCTTACTTTGTTCTGACAGCAACCGCAACAAACATCGATGCTAGTGTAAATATGTCATTCTTCGGCGGTATCTTTGCAGGTATCATCGCAGGTCACTCTTACAATGCATTCCACGCGACTCGTCTTCCAGAGTGGCTAGCATTCTTCTCTGGCAAACGTCTAGTTCCTATTATGGCTGGTCTATTTGCTCTAGTTGCTGGCGCAATCTTTGGTGTTGTATGGCCTGCTGTTCAATCTGGTCTAGATGCACTTGCTCACGCAGTTTCAACGTCTGGCGCTATCGGTCAATTTGTTTACGGTACTCTTAACCGTGCACTTATCCCAGTAGGTCTACACCATGTACTGAACTCGTACTTCTGGTTCGGTATGGGCTCTTGTCAAGAGATCGTAGTTGCTGCAGAAGGCTTCTCTCAACTTTGTGTTGACCCTGCACTAGCTAAAACTTTAGTTGTTGGTCAAGAGTACACATTTGAATTTGCTAACTCAGTTAACCCAGAAATTGTTGCAACTGTTAAAGAAGTAACTGAAACAGTTAAATCTGGCGACCTACACCGTTTCTTCGGCGGCGATAAAGGCGCTGGCGTATTCATGAACGGTTTCTTCCCAGTAATGATGTTCGGTCTACCAGGTGCTGCACTTGCAATGTACCTAGCTGCTCCTGCTGAAAAACGTAGCCAAGTTGGTGGCGCACTATTCTCAGTTGCATTCTGTTCATTCCTAACAGGTATCACAGAGCCGCTAGAATTCATGTTCGTATTCCTAGCTCCTGCTCTATACGCAATGCACGCTGTATTTACAGGTTTGTCTCTAGTAGTTGCTAACATGTTTGGTACTCTGCACGGTTTCGGTTTCTCTGCTGGTCTTATCGACTTCGTATTGAACTGGGGTCTAGCAACTAAACCATTCGTACTACTACTAATCGGTCTTGGCTTCGGTGCTCTATACTTCTTCACTTTCTCTTTCGCAATCCGCGCTTTCAACTTGAAATCGCCAGGTCGTGAAGATGATGACGAAGCTGTTGCAGCTCCTGCTGGCGAAGCACCAAAGGGCGACCTTGCACGTCAATACCTTAAAGCTCTAGGTGGTCACGACAACCTAACTTCAATCGACGCTTGTATCACTCGTCTACGTCTAACTCTTAAAGACCGCTCTGTTGCAGATGAAGTTGTTCTTAAGAAACTTGGTGCTAAAGGTGTGGTTAAACTAGGTGAAAACAACCTACAGGTTATCCTAGGCCCACTAGCTGAAATCGTAGCTGGCGAAATGAAAGCTATTGGTGCAGGCGAAGACCTATCTGATGTAAAACTTCCACAGTAAGGGAAGTACTTAGTTAAGACGTAAAGTTACTCTTAAGTAAGTGTCAAATTGAAAGCCTCCCACATGGGAGGCTTTTTTGTGCCTGCAGCTTAAGACCAGCGAACACGGTTCGTTCTATTCTTCATCGAATAGCAGAAATAATCGCAATTAACGGACGGTTCTTATTGTGCAAAGGCTAAGAATTGTGGATGATTAGCAACAATGATCTTTCTATCTTTGACTGGCGCTATAAGCGACCGTTTTCTTGGGGACGAAAGATAACTTTCTCTGACAATACTAAATACATAGAGGTGCTATAGATGAGTGAAGCTGAGGCTCGTCCATCGAATTTCATTCGCCAAATTATTGATAAAGATTTAGCGGATGGTACACACAGTAGCGTGCATACTCGTTTCCCGCCGGAGCCAAATGGCTACCTGCACATTGGTCACGCTAAATCTATTTGCTTGAACTTTGGTATTGCTCAGGACTACCAGGGACAATGTAATCTTCGTTTCGATGATACAAACCCTGAAAAAGAAGACGTTGAATACGTTGAGTCAATTAAGAATGATGTAAGCTGGTTAGGCTTCGAATGGTCTGGTGATATTTGTTACTCATCAAACTACTTCGATACGCTTTATGCTTATGCTGTGGAATTAATTAATAAAGGCTTAGCGTATGTTGACGAGCTAAGTCCTGATCAAATCCGTGAGTACCGTGGCACGCTAAAAGAGCCTGGTAAAGCGAGCCCATACCGTGACCGCAGCCCTGAAGAGAACCTAGCGTTGTTTGAAAAAATGCGTGACGGTGGCTTTGAAGAAGGTAAAGCGTGTCTACGTGCTAAGATCGACATGAGCTCTTCGTTCATGGTTATGCGCGATCCTGTTATCTACCGTGTTCGTTTTGCTCACCACCATCAAACGGCTGACAAGTGGTGCATTTACCCAATGTACGACTTTACTCACTGTATCTCTGATGCGCTGGAAGGTATTACGCACTCTATCTGTACGCTTGAATTCCAAGATAACCGTCGTTTGTACGATTGGGTTCTAGATAACATCACGATTGACTGCCAACCTCGTCAGTACGAGTTTAGCCGCCTGAATCTTGAATATACAGTGATGTCTAAGCGTAAGCTGAACCAACTTGTGGTTGAAAACCTAGTTCAAGGTTGGGATGACCCACGCATGCCTACTATTTCTGGCCTACGTCGTCGTGGTTTTACTTCAAGCTCGATTCGTGAATTCTGTAAGCGTATTGGTGTAACTAAGCAAGAGAACATGATTGAGTTCGGTTCACTTGAATCTTGCATCCGTGATGATCTGAACGAAAATGCACCTCGTGCAATGGCTGTTCTGGATCCAGTTAAGATCGTTATCGAAAACTACGAAGCAGATACAGTAGAAACGCTAACGGTTGCAAACCACCCGAACAAGCCAGAAATGGGTACTCGTGAAGTTCCATTTACACGCGAAGTTTGGATCGAACGTGACGACTTCCGTGAAGAAGCAAACAAAAAGTACAAGCGTTTGGTTCTAGGTAAAGAAGTTCGCCTGCGTGGTGCTTACGTGATCAAAGCTGAACGTATCGAAAAAGATGCAGAAGGCAACATTACGACTATCTTCTGTTCTTACGACAATGAAACATTGGGTAAGAACCCTGCAGATGGCCGCAAAGTGAAAGGCGTTATCCACTGGGTATCTGCTGATAAAGCACTGCCTGCTGAGATTCGTTTGTACGATCGTCTATTCACAGTGCCAAACCCAGCCGCTGCTGATGACTTCGCTGCAACGCTAAACCCTGAATCTCTTGTTACGCTAAATGGTTTTGTTGAACCTAGCTTAGCAGAAGGTGTGGCAGAGCAAGCGTACCAGTTTGAACGTACAGGTTACTTCTGTGTGGATTCGAAAGACTCTAAAGCAGATGCACTAGTCTTCAACCGCACGGTTGGTCTACGTGACACATGGGGTAAAACTGAAGCTTAATGCTTGAGTATTTAGTTTGTTAAAAACGACCCAATAAAAAACCGGCTTAGAGCCGGTTTTTTTGTGTCTTAAATTTGATTACCAAGGTGTTTCTAGTGACCAACTAGCGTTTTAAGCACTAGAGCCAGAGTTTTAGGGATTATTAGGGTCTTGTTGGGTTACTTCACCCGTGCGTGAGTTGTACCAGAAAACATAACCTGCATTACCAGGATCGCTGTCGAAATCGACTCCAGTGTAGATGAAGTAGCAAAGCGCGAGTTTGTTTTGAGGAGTACCGTCTTTGGCAACAAAACTATGGTTTTGACGGCGGGTAATAAAATCAAAATTGTTGGACTGGTTCGGGTCTGTAGTAGCGGTCAGGTCGGTTGTCATAATGGCATTCCATATTGACACACACCCTTGGTCACCTTGACCTATGTTGTAAGGCTGCCCCATAGGGTTGCCTTTATCGACGCCGAGTGGGTAGCCGACGTCATTTATGTCCAATTGAGCATTGCCGTCTCCGTCTTCCCCAAAACCTGGCATGTCATTCATTTCAGCGTTGCCGCCGCCGCTGACCAGCCATTTACTGTGAGCAAACGTGATCGCAGTTTGAAATTGAGATTGAGCAGCGTCAAACAGAGCGATACGGCCATCGGTTTGAATGTTAAGAAAACGGGGAAGGGCAACAATAGCAAGCACTGCAATAATCACTACAACAACCAACATCTCAATTAAAGTAAAAGCCTTAACTAGCGGGATTCTTTTCATGGATACTTTATGATGCCCTATATAAAAAACGCCGGCCTAAGCCAGCGTTCTGTATTACTACTTCGCTTTATGCGCGTCTGGATTGCCTTTGCAATCTCCGTTAATGCTTTTGCCGTACAAGTACAAACTGTGGTTTGTTAGTTGCACGTTGTAACGCTGAGCAATCTCTTTCTGTCTTTCTTCGATGATGTCATCAGAGAATTCGATCACTTCGCCACAATCTAAACATACAAGGTGGTCGTGGTGGTGCTGTGTAGAAAGTTCAAATACAGACTTGCCGCCTTCGAAGTGGTGACGAGTTACAATGCCAGCGTCATCGAATTGGTTAAGTACTCGATAAACGGTTGCAAGACCGATTTCTTCACCTAGGTCGATCAGCTTCTTATATAAATCTTCAGCACTAATATGTTGGCAGTCTGGCTGTTGTAATACTTCTAAAATTTTGAGCCGTGGAAGGGTCACTTTAAGACCTGCATCTTTTAGCGCTTGATTATTGTCTGACATATACTTTCCTGTTGATGATCTGCAGCAATTAACAGAATTCAATATTAATACCATTATAGTTTAGTCAGGCATAACAATAAACCACGAACTTCAAAGGGTTACTTACTGACATCACAATCTGTTTTGTAAATTGGAAGTATCTCACTTATAGTGGAGGTACGACCAGTCAAGGTGACGGTGTTTCTGATATGAACATGGAATGTTGTTATGAATAAGCAACTCGCAAAAATATATAAACCCAACATTGTAAAATTTGCTCTTAATATTTGGCCTCCCTTTTGGGGAGCGGGTATTCGAATAGCCCACATTAGCACTGACTTTAGGGTTGTTAAGACAGTACTTAAGCTACGCTGGTGGAATAAGAACGCCAATCGTACTCAATATGGCGGCAGTATCTTTTCTCTTACCGATCCCGTTTACTCATTGATGTTAATGGGAATTTTAGGTGAACGATATTATGTTTGGGATAAAGAAGCGAGCATTAACTTCATCAAGCCGGGGCAATCGGACTTGTATGCAGATTTTGAGATAAGGCAAGGGCAGCTTGACGATATCTATCGTCAGACGCAACTCGGTGAAAAGTGTTTCCCCGAATTTATTATTCACGTGAAAGATAAGCAGGGTAATGTGGTTTCAGAAATTCAACGCACCCTCTATGTAAGAAAGAAGCCGCAATTTAGAGATGATGATGAAGCATTAGAGGCTGAGTGCTAATTAATAGATTTTAAATAGCAAAAAACCTCCTATAAGGAGGTTTTTTCATATCTACATAATGGTTATTAACTGTAACAATTAACAACCACTAGAGAATTAGTCTTCTAGCTCTGCTAGGCACATCTCTTCGTGGATTTGTTTAACCCAGTTAGATACGCGCTCATCAGTTAGCTCAGGTTGACGGTCTTCATCGATACATAGACCAACGAATTGGCTGTCATCGCCTTCAACTAAACCTTTCGATGCTTCGAATTCGTAGCCTTCAGTTGATGTGTGACCTAGGATAGTACCGCCTTTCGCTTCAACGATGTCACGGATAGTACCCATAGCATCACAGAAGTATTCTGCGTAATCTTCTTGGTCGCCACAACCAAAGATAGCAACAAGCTTAGTTGAGAAATCAATAGCTTCTAGCTCTGGGAAAAAGTCATCCCAATCACATTGTGCTTCGCCGTAGTACCACGTAGGGATACCAAGCAGCAGTAGATCGAAGTTATCGATATCTTCTTTGCTGCTTTTTGCAATGTCTTGAACGTGAACGAGCTGTTTGCTCAATTGCTTTTGAATCATCTTAGCAACAGCTTCAGTGTTACCTGTATCGCTACCAAAGAAGAGACCTACACTTGCCATAGAATCATTACCTTTCATTTTGTCTGTTGTCGGTGTAATAAAGTTCGGAAGAGAATCGTTAGATCCCAGTTCCTTCCCAGCTTAGTTGGATTATCCCTTTGGCGATAAAACCCGCACAGCCAAGGAAAAGTACTAACCATACGATGCGACGACCAAATGGAGGAACATTTCCCTGCTTGAGAACGTCCTTAATTGCCATACCGATTAAAAAGAAAATCGCGGCAAACAGGAGATCTAAACCAACAGATTCGATGATGTTCATGTAGTCGTAAAGCATGGGAACCTTATATACCAATTTTGCTTGGGCGCACTATATCACTGTTGTGAGATAAAGTTAATCTGCAGTAATTACACAGCTCTCATTTATCTGCACGAAAAAGCGCAGTTAAGCGATGAATTTTCTAATTGCTCTAAGTACTTCTGCTGGTTTTTCAGCATGCAGCCAGTGACCTGTGTTGGCAATGACATGCGCTTTTGCGTTAGAAAATTGCTGCTGAACGGCTGCTTGATGTTCTGCGGTTAGGTAATCTGAATCCCCACCTTTAATGAGCAAGGTTTTGACCGAGGTTTTCTCGATCGGTTCCCAACCAATAATATGTGGGTAGTTGCTCAATAACGAAGCAACATTGAAGCGCCATTCCATGATGCCTTGCTCTGTTTTGAACAAAGATTTGGTTAAAAACTGGCGAACGCCATCGATCTCGATATGTTTTGCGAGAACCTTGAGTGCATCTGAGCGTGAAGTCGGCTCTTCTTCTATCACGGCTTGCAGGCCTGCGAATACGTTGTCGTGGCGACTCTGAGTGTACGCGACCGGAGCCATATCCAAGACAATCAATTTATGCAGCGCAAGATGTTGTGTCAGTGCCATCGCTACTTTGCCACCCATCGAGTGACCAATCACAGTGACGTCTTCTGACTTAAGATCATGCAGCAGTTGAGCCACGTCTTGTGCCATCGCTTGATAGTTATGAGTGTCACTATGGAAGGATTGACCGTGGTTGCGGAGATCGATACTAAGTACCTGATGATCGGCTTTTAGATCCCTAGCGAGCAAGCCAAGGTTGTCCAGATTACCGAATAATCCATGGATCAAAACAATGGTGTGACCCTCACCTTCAATTTTATAGTTGAGCTGTACTGACATTTTTATCTTATTCATGGTGGGTTTGACGTAGAGTATCCGCGCGGATCTCGCTATAATCCCCCAGAGTTTAAACATTGAGATTGTGAAAAGCGAATGAAAACAATTGAGGTTGATGAGGACCTATACCGTTTTATTGCGGGTCAGACAGAACGTATTGGCGAAAGCGCTTCAGATATTCTGCGCCGCTTGTTACAGGTTGATAGCCAAGGCATGGCTCCGATCGAAGAGATCGTTGAGCCAAAAGGTATCGTTGTTAGCAAAGAGGTAGGCTTTACTCCAGAGAAGTTCGATGGCGTTAAAGAAATGCGCTCACTACTAATATCAGATGAGTTTGCATCACTAAAGAAAGCCATTGATCGTTTCATGCTTGTGTTATCAACACTGCATAAAATCGACCCTTTAAGCTTTTCAGAAGCAACTCAAGTAAAAGGCCGTAAGCGCGTTTACTTTGCAGATAACGAAGCGACGTTGCTAGCAAACGGCAACACGACTAAGCCTAAAGCTATTCCACAAAGTCCTTTTTGGGTTATTACTAATAACAATACAAGCCGAAAAAGACAGATGGTTGAGCAGCTTATGAGCCGCATGAATTTCCAAGCAGAATTGATAGAAAAAGTAACAGGTTCAATTTAACGAAATCTGATTTAAACCTCATAATATCCATGGATAAGAAGATATTATGAGGTTTTTTTGTTTTAAAATTTTATATATAAGGATGTCGAAAAATGGCTATGCACCCTCGTGCTGGGCAGAAAGCTCAGCAGGAAGATCTTCATAATATCCCGGCTTTAGTTGCTAACTATTTCTTACAGCAACCGGATGCTACGAACCCAGATCATAAAGTACTTTTCGGTACTTCAGGTCACCGCGGTACAGCAGACAAATCAACATTTAACGAAAACCACATTCTAGCAATTGCACAAGCGGTTGCTGAAGTTCGTGCCGAGCAAGGTACAACTGGCCCTCTTTTCTTAGGTAAAGATACTCACGCTCTATCTGAGCCTGCGTTCTCTACGGTTATCGAAGTGCTTGTAGCGAACGGTGTTGAAGTTATTATTCAAGAAAACAACGGCTTTACTCCAACACCTGGTATCTCGCACGCGATTCTTACGCACAACCTAGTGAATGACAAAAAAGCCGACGGCATTGTTATCACGCCTTCACATAACCCACCTCAAGACGGCGGTATTAAATACAACCCGACACACGGTGGCCCAGCTGAAGCTGAACTGACTCAAGCGATTGAAGACCGTGCGAACGTGATCATTGCTGAGCAAATGCAAGGTGTTAAGCGTACGCCTATCGCACAGGCTAAACAGTCTGAGCTAGTAAAAGAAGTTGACCTAGTCGCGCCATACGTCGCTGATTTGGTTAACGTCGTGGATATGGAAGCGATCCAGAAAGCAAACATCAAGATTGGTGTTGATCCACTGGGTGGCAGCGGTATTGATTACTGGCGTCAAATTGGTAAAGCGTACAATCTAGATCTTACTCTGGTAAGTGAAGCGGTTGACCCTTCATTCCAATTCATGTCTCTAGATAAAGATGGCGTAGTTCGTATGGACTGTTCTTCTCCATACGCAATGGCAGGCTTACTGGCGCTTAAAGACGAGTACGCTCTAGCATTTGGTAACGACCCAGATTACGATCGCCACGGTATCGTGACACCTAAAGGTTTGATGAATCCAAACCACTTCTTAGCGGTTTGTATTGATTACCTATACCGTAACCGTGAAGGTTGGGGTAAAGACGTTGCTGTTGGTAAGACACTAGTATCAAGTGCATTAATCGATCGCGTAGTTTCTGACTTAGGTCGCGAACTTTGTGAAGTGCCAGTTGGTTTCAAATGGTTCGTTGATGGCTTATACAACGGCCAGTTTGGTTTTGGTGGCGAAGAGAGCGCAGGTGCTTCTTTCCTACGTAAAGACGGTACGCCTTGGTCAACAGATAAAGACGGCCTGATTCTTTGCTTGCTTGCGGCTGAGATCACAGCAGTGACAGGTAAGAACCCACAAGAATACTACGAAGAACTTGCCGCTAAACACGGTGAATCTAAGTACAACCGTATTCAAGCGGTAGCAAATGGTGCACAGAAAGACGTGCTGAAGAAACTATCTCCAGAGATGGTTTCTGCTGAGACGTTGGCTGGTGATGCAATTACTGCACGCTTAACACACGCTCCAGGTAACGGTGCTGCGATTGGTGGCTTGAAAGTGACAACTGAGAACGGCTGGTTTGCTGCGCGTCCATCAGGCACTGAAGACATCTACAAGATCTACTGTGAAAGCTTTAAGGGTGAAGAGCACCTGAAAGCAATCGAAGCAGAAGCTCAAGAGATTGTTAACCAAGTATTTGCAGCCGCTGGCCTATAATCGAATCTCGATTACTAGAGTTGCTAAGTAAATAGAAGAAGGGTTGATGTGAAAGCATCAACCCTTTTTGTTTGTGTTAGTTACGTATAAGCGGGAAAAGGTAACTGAGTTAGCTCAGACGACTAACCGTGTGGCCAACTTTGTGGCATCACAAACCAGAATTGCCCCGACTTTGTTTGCCCATGGACGAAGCGATCACCGAACTCGGTGATCGGCTGACTGCTGAAATCATCCGTCCCTGCTGCCCATTGCTCTTTGGTGAGTGGATACAGTGGTTCACTGATTAAATGAGCCTGATCTTGATAGCACCAAAAGCCGTTTACTTGGCTTGGGTTAATGTCATAGCCCAAGCATTTTGTCGGTATGTTTTGCTCTAAGAAAGGGTTTGTATACAGACGACCTTGCATCAGTAAGTGTTTTGAGTCGACATCGATTTCTGGATATTGCTCAACAAAGGCGGCAGAAGAGGACATTTCGAGTTGGTGGCTGAGCATCCTGTCGAGTTTCTTATCCAATTGGTCGTGAGAGTTGGGTCCAAACCATGTTTGTTCGTGGAGCAGATAAAACTTAATCGCCACTTCCCAATGTTCCAGCTTTTGGCTGCTCTCTTCTTTAAGAATAAAGTCGATTGCACCGAGAGTTCTGCCTTCCACATTGATCTGAATCTCGTCGTGCTTTATCGAGTAATTCGGTGAGGCAGCGATCACTTGCTCGCATAGATATTGGTAGAGGAAACCTAATCTAGGATTACCCTCATAAGTATGTGATGAGTCGATGGCATGGTTGCTAGAGAATGCACTGAGATCCGAAACCGGTGGCTTGATTTCTAGTAATGGCGGTGAGTCGATGACCCATTGGTAAAAACGTTGCAGTGCTGTCATCTCTTCCTCATAAACTCATCGTGGGGCTTTCGACATTCTACCCGTAAATTGATATAACGACGTTATTATAAAGGTAAGCTGGAAAGAAAAATGATTAACTTACAATTAGAAAAGCTACTTAACGAAAAACTGCAGCCACAGCAGATTAAAGATTACTGTCCTAATGGTCTTCAAGTTGAAGGCGCGACAGAAGTGAAGCGAATCGTTACTGGTGTAACAGCTTCTCAAGCCTTGATTGATAAAGCGGTAGAACTGAACGCAGACGCTTTGTTAGTCCATCACGGCTTTTTCTGGAAAGGCGAGTCAGAAGCGATTCGTGGCATGAAGGGCAAGCGCATTCGTACCTTGATTAAAAATGACATCAATCTTTTAGGTTATCACTTGCCGCTTGATATCCACCCTGAGCTTGGTAATAACGCGAAACTGGCGGAGTTACTTGAGATAGAAGTCGAAGGCGGTTTGGAAGGGCACCCACAATCGGTTGCTATGTTTGGTAAATTAAAAACACCAATGACAGGTACTGAATTCGCAGCAAAAATCGATCAAGCTCTAAATCGTAAACCACTGCATATCGCTCCAGAAAACCAAGACAAAATGATAACGACCGTCGGTTGGTGTACTGGTGGTGGTCAAGACTACATTGAACTTGCAGCCTCTCAAGGTATCGACGCATTTATCTCTGGTGAAATTTCTGAGCGCACAACTTACTCGGCCCGCGAGCAAGACATCCATTATTTTGCTGCAGGTCACCATGCGACAGAACGCTACGGCGTGAAGGCAGTAGGTGAGTGGTTAGCAAAAGAGCACTGCTTGGATGTTGAGTTTATCGATATCGATAACCCAGTTTAAGAGCAGATGCGAGATAAGGGGTACGAGTCGAGTGTATGCGTCGTTCTCTAGAATTGAGCAGGTAACCTGTATAGTTTATCTGCTCGCTTAAGGAGATCCCCAACTCATTCGTCCCTCGTTCTTGGGGATGACGATATTATTTTATTCGTTCACTTCGCATTCTTGAGGATGACGAAGTTGAGAGCGTACAAAAGAAAAGGGGTTGATGTTCTCACATCAACCCCTTTTAACATTATGATTTATAGCAACTATTCACGTTCGTGAAGTGCTTTAAAGTCACGTTGTTCTTCACCAGTATATAGCTGACGAGGACGACCGATACGGTTCGTCGGATCGCTGTGCATTTCGTTCCAGTGAGCAATCCAACCGATGGTACGAGACATCGCGAAGATTACTGTAAACATAGATACTGGAATACCGATTGCTTTCAGAATGATACCTGAGTAGAAATCTACGTTCGGGTATAGCTTCTTAGAAACAAAGTACTCATCAGAAAGAGCGATACGCTCAAGTTCCATCGCTACGTCTAGTAGTGGATCTTGGATGTTTAGCTCTTTAAGCACTTCGTGACACGCTTCGCGCATTACTGTTGCACGTGGGTCGTAGTTCTTGTAAACACGGTGACCGAAGCCCATCAAACGGAATGGGTCATCTTTGTCTTTTGCTTTCGCAACGTATTCTTCAATGTTATCTACGCTACCGATCTCTTCAAGCATGCGCAGACAAGCTTCGTTTGCACCGCCGTGAGCTGGGCCCCAAAGTGATGCGATACCTGCTGCGATACACGCAAACGGGTTAGCACCAGATGAACCAGCAAGACGCACTGTAGACGTAGAAGCGTTCTGTTCGTGGTCAGCATGTAGAGTGAAAATCTTATCCATTGCACGAGCAACGATAGGGTTCACTTCATACTCTTCACATGGGTTTGCAAACATCATGTGTAAGAAGTTTTCTGCGTAGCCTAGGTCGTTACGTGGGTAGATAAACGGCTGACCGATTGAATATTTGTAACACATTGCAGCCAGTGTTGGCATTTTTGAAATCAGGCGGTATGCCGCAATTTCACGGTGTGTATCGTTGTTGACATCAAGTGAGTCGTGGTAGAACGCCGCTAGAGCGCCTACAACACCACACATTACAGCCATAGGGTGAGCGTCACGACGGAAGCCGTGGAAGAAACTAGCGATTTGCTCGTGCACCATAGTGTGACGTGTCACGGTAGTCTTGAACTTTTCGTACTCAGCTCGAGATGGGGCTTCACCGTAAAGAAGTATGTAACATACTTCTAAGTAATCAGCGTTATTGGCAAGTTGGTCGATTGGATAACCACGATGTAAAAGAATGCCTTTTCCACCGTCAATAAAAGTGATTTGAGACTCACAGGATGCAGTGGCAAGAAAACCAGGGTCAAAAGTGAAAAAACCATTAGAACCTAGTGTACGAACATCGATCACTGGAGTACCAAGTACACCTTCTGTAATCGGCAGCTCGATTGGCGCTTGACCTTCAATGTGAAGGGTAGCTTTCTTATCCGCCATAACAATCTCCTTTGTTTATTATTTAATCCGTCCAGGATGTTTATGTGCCATTTTTTTACTGGTCTTACGTGGGAAAGTCAATTTTTCTGAAGCTTTGTGTGCACTTGTTAGTGTTTTTTACATTAAATTCGTTAAAAATCTGGTCTGTGTAGCATTATTTGTTACATCAATTGTATTAGAATGTTGCCAGTCGTATAGTGACGCTGAAAAGTTTGGTTAAAACCTTATAAATGCAAGGCTAAGAAGAAATGTGAGGTGTCTTTCTTAATCGAGCAGTTAACAATTATTTTACAATTATCTAAGGCTCAACTTCAGTTATTTGTTAAGTTAATGTTAAATTTTGAAGGTTTACAATCAAATTTTGTCCATAACAATATCATAAGGTTATTTAATGACCATAATGCTCAATGGAGCTGAGTGAGCAAGCCCGTGAAAGAAAGAAAGACAAGACCTGTTAATTTAGATTTACAGACCATCCACTTTCCAATCACAGCAATAGCTTCCATCCTACACCGTGTGTCTGGGGTGATAACTTTTGTCGCGATTGGAATTCTGCTTTGGTTACTATCCATTTCCCTCTCATCCCCAGTAGGCTTTGCCGAAGCTAGCGACATTGTCGATGGTTTCTTCGTGAAGTTTATTCTGTGGGGCATTTTAACCGCTTTGGCTTACCACATTGCTGGTGGTATTCGTCACCTTCTTATGGACCTTGGTCACTTTGAAGAGCTGGAATCTGGCGCTAAGAGCGCTAAGGTTGCATTCGCAGCAACAGCGGTATTGTCTCTACTAGCGGGGATCTTAGTATGGTAAACAACGTTTCTACTTTTGGTCGTAATGGTGTCCACGATTATCTATTGATTCGTGCAACTGCCATCATTATGACGCTTTACACTATCTACCTAGTTAGCTTCTGTGCTTTCTCTGGTGATATCTCTTACGCATCTTGGACGCAATTCTTTGGTGGAACCTTCACTAAAGTCTTCACCATGTTAGCGCTTACTTCTGTTTTGGTTCACGCGTGGATCGGCCTATGGCAAGTACTAACTGACTACATCAAATGCGCAAAACTGCGTGTTGGTCTTCAAGTCGGTGTTGTTGCAGTTCTTCTTGGATATTTCTTCTCTGGTCTGTTTATTTTGTGGGGTGCGTAAGTGACTATTCCTGTTCGTGAGTTTGATGCCGTAGTTATCGGCGCTGGTGGTGCAGGTATGCGTGCCGCACTGCAAATTTCTGAGCAAGGCCTTTCTTGTGCATTGCTTTCTAAAGTTTTCCCTACTCGTTCTCATACGGTTTCAGCGCAAGGCGGCATCACTGTTGCTCTTGGTAACGCGCATGAAGACCATTGGGAACAACATATGTATGACACAGTAAAAGGTTCTGATTACATCGGTGACCAAGACGCTATCGAATACATGTGTAAAAACGGTCCTGAGTCGGTAATCGAACTCGAAAAAATGGGCCTACCTTTCTCTCGTTTTGAGAACGGTACTATTTACCAGCGTCCTTTCGGTGGTCAATCTAAAAACTTTGGTGGTGAGCAAGCGGCTCGTACCGCAGCTGCAGCCGACCGTACTGGTCACGCTCTGCTTCACACGCTTTACCAACAAAACATTAAACACAAAACGACTGTTTTCTCTGAGTGGTATGCACTGGATCTTGTTAAGAACGAAGATGGTGCAATCTTAGGTACTACTGCGCTTTGCATGGAAACCGGTGAGGTTTGCTACTTCAAAGCGAAGGCAACAATCCTTGCTACCGGAGGTGCTGGTCGTATCTACGCATCAACAACCAATGCACATATTAATACTGGTGACGGTGTTGGTATGGCGATTCGTGCTGGCGTTCCTATGCAAGACATCGAAATGTGGCAGTTCCACCCAACGGGTATCGCTGGTGCAGGTGTATTGGTAACGGAAGGTTGTCGTGGTGAAGGTGGTTACCTTCTCAATAAAGACGGCGAACGCTTCATGGAACGTTACGCACCAAACGCTAAAGACTTAGCGGGTCGTGATGTTGTTGCTCGTTCAATGATGGTTGAAATTCGTGAAGGTCGCGGTTGCGATGGCCCTTGGGGTCCACACATCAAGCTTAAGCTTGATCATCTAGGTAAAGAGACACTTGAATCTCGTCTTCCTGGTGTATGTGAACTTTCTCGTACCTTTGCTCACGTTGATCCAGTGAAAGAGCCAATCCCAGTAATCCCTACATGTCACTACATGATGGGTGGTGTTCCAACACAAGTTTCTGGTCAAGCTATTAAGCAAACCGAAGACGGCAACGATGTTGAAATCCAAGGTCTCTTTGCTTGTGGTGAAATCGCATCAGTATCAGTACATGGTGCCAACCGTCTAGGTGGTAACTCACTGCTTGATTTGGTGGTATTTGGTCGTGCGACAGGTCTACACCTAGGTGAGACACTGAAGAAGCAAGACGAAGCGAAACCTGCAACTGAAGCTGACATTGAGCGTTCACTAGAGCGTTACAACCGTTGGGAAAACAGCACAGACGGCGAAGATCCAGCGCAAATCCGTAAAGATCTTCAGCAATGTATGCAGAACAACTTCTCAGTATTCCGTGAAGGCAAAGCAATGGCTGAAGGCCTAGAAGAGCTAAAAGCGATTCGCGAGCGTCTGAAAAATGCACACTTATCTGATAAGTCTACAGAGTTCAACACTCAACGTATCGAGTGTCTAGAGCTTGAAAACTTGATGGAAACGGCATTCGCAACGGCTGTTGCTGCAAATTTCCGTACAGAGAGCCGTGGCGCACACGCTCGATTCGATTTCCCTGACCGTGATGATGAGCAATGGCTATGCCACTCACTTTACAACCCAGAGTCAGAGAGCATGACTAAGCGTGGTGTAAACATGGAACCTATCCATCGTGAAGCGTTCCCACCAAAAGCACGTACGTACTAAGGAGATATGACCATGAAACTGAATTTCTCTTTATATCGTTACAATCCAGATGTCGACCAGAAACCTTATATGAAGGAATACACTCTAGAAGTGGATGAAGGTTCAGACATGATGCTTTTGGATGCGCTTATTCTGTTGAAAGAGCAAGATCCAACAATCTCATTCCGTCGCTCATGCCGTGAAGGTGTATGTGGCTCGGATGGTTTGAACATGAACGGTAAAAATGGCCTAGCGTGTATCACGCCATTGTCTGCGCTTTCGGGCCAAGACAAGATTGTGATTCGCCCACTGCCTGGCTTACCCGTTGTTCGTGACCTGATTGTAGACATGACTCAGTTCTACGATAACTACGAAAAAGTGAAGCCATTCTTAGTGTCTGATGGCAATGTGCCACCGGCTCGTGAAAACTTACAAAGCCCTGATGAGCGTGCTCATTTAGATGGATTGTACGAATGTATCATGTGTGCATGTTGTACAACGTCATGCCCATCATTCTGGTGGAACCCTGACAAATTCATCGGACCAGCAGGCCTGCTTGCAGCGTACCGTTGGCTAATTGATAGCCGAGATACAGCGACAGACGAACGTTTGTCCGATCTTGATGATGCATTTAGCGTTTTTCGTTGCCATGGCATCATGAATTGTGTAAGTGTTTGTCCTAAGGGATTAAATCCGACGAAAGCTATTGGTCACATCAAGACCATGCTAGTGAATCGTTCGGTTTAAGTTATATAAAAATTGCCGCCCTAGAAGTTTTGGGGCGGCCTTTTAATAGCTCGGCATAGACCGCAGCAAACGTGAAAACTACTGGTTAAGGGAAAATATGCACAACGGCGTGATGAAGGCATGGCTCGAGTCTTCACACTTGGCTGGCGCCAATGCAACGTACGTAGAAGAACTCTATGAACTGTATCTAAGTGACCCAGATTCGGTAAGTGACGAATGGAGAAGTGTTTTTGAAGAACTGCCTGTGCAAGCTTCAGAGACAGTGGAACAACCACACTCTCGTGTTCGTGAATACTTCCGTCGACTCGCTCAAGAAACAAAGCATTACAGTGTCCAAGTTAGTGATCCAGATGTCGATGCGAAACAAGTAAAGGTTCTGCAACTTATTAATGCCTATCGATTCCGAGGGCATCAAGCAGCAAATCTAGACCCCCTAGGTTTATGGAAAAGAGCGACAGTTGATGAACTGGACCCTTCTTTCCACACTCTTACCGAAGATGACCTCAATGAGACGTTCAACGTCGGCTCTTACGCCATTGGCCAAGAGACGATGGTGCTTAAAGATCTCTACAAATCTCTAAAGCAAACGTATTGTGGCTCTATTGGTGCTGAATACATGCACATGACAAATACAGAGCAAAAGCGTTGGATCCAACAACGTTTAGAGTCCGTATCTGGTCAACCCTCTTTCAACAAAGAAGAAAAGCAAGCTTTCCTAGAAGAGCTAACTGCTGCTGAAGGTCTTGAGCGCTATCTTGGTGCGAAATTCCCAGGCGCAAAACGCTTCTCGTTGGAAGGTGGTGATGCTCTTATCCCAATGACGAAAGAAATTATTCGTCATGCTGGCGGACAAGGCATGCGTGAAGTTGTTGTTGGTATGGCTCACCGTGGTCGTCTAAACATGTTGGTCAACGTGCTTGGTAAAAAGCCACAAGACCTGTTTGACGAGTTTGCGGGCAAGCACGATGACACGTGGGGTACTGGTGATGTGAAATACCACCAAGGCTTCTCTGCGGACTTCGCAACGCCAGGCGGCAACGTTCACTTAGCACTAGCATTTAACCCATCTCACTTAGAAATCGTAAACCCGGTAGTTATCGGTTCAGTACGTGCACGTCAAGATCGCCTTGGTGATAATGATGGTAGCCGTGTACTTCCAATTACTATCCACGGTGACTCAGCTATCGCTGGTCAGGGTGTAGTACAAGAGACGTTTAACATGTCTCAAGCTCGTGGTTTCTGTGTAGGTGGTACGGTTCGTATCGTTGTAAACAACCAAGTTGGTTTTACAACGTCTAACCCTCGCGATACACGCTCTACGATGTACTGTACCGATATCGCGAAGATGGTTCAGGCTCCGATTTTCCACGTTAACTCTGATGATCCAGAAGCGGTTGCGTTTGTTGCGCGTCTTGCATTGGATTACCGTAATACGTTTAAGCGTGATGTTGTTATTGATTTGGTTTGTTACCGTCGCCACGGTCACAATGAAGCCGATGAGCCGAATGCAACACAGCCTTTGATGTACCAAAAAATCAAGAAGCACCCAACACCACGTAAGCTTTACGCTGACGTGCTAATGGAGCGCGGTGAGTTTGGTATTGATACAGCAACTCAGCTAGTTAACGAATATCGTGATGCACTTGATCACGGTGAAGTTGTGGTTAAAGAGTGGCGTCCAATGGCACTTCACTCAGTAGACTGGTCTCCTTACCTAGGTCACGACTGGAACATCGAGTGGGATAACAAGATTGATATCGAGCGCCTGAAAGAGCTTGGTACCAAACTTTGTCAATACCCGGACAGCCACAAGCTGCAAAGCCGAGTAAATAAACTGTACAACGATCGTACTGCCATGGTGAATGGTGAGAAACAAGTCGATTGGGGTATGGCTGAAACTCTGGCATACGCAACACTTGTTGACGACGGTAAGCGTATTCGTATCTCAGGCCAAGATTCAGGTCGTGGTACGTTCTTCCACCGTCACTCAGTACTGCACAATCAATCAGATGCAAGCACGTATGTTCCTCTTGCGAACATTCATGATAAACAAGGGCCATTCCAAGTGTTTGACTCTGTGTTATCTGAAGAAGCGGTACTCGCATTTGAGTATGGTTACGCGACAGCAGAGCCAAGCGGTCTAACCCTTTGGGAAGCTCAATTTGGTGACTTCGCAAACGGTGCACAAGTTGTTATCGACCAATTCATTTCATCAGGTGAGCAAAAGTGGGCACGTCTATGTGGTCTAACTATGCTGCTTCCTCACGGTTATGAAGGCCAAGGCCCGGAGCACTCTTCTGCACGTCTTGAGCGTTACCTTCAGTTATGTGCTGAACAAAACATGCAGGTTGTTGTTCCTTCAACACCAGCTCAGGTTTACCACATGATTCGCCGTCAGGTTGTTCGACCAATGCGTCGTCCACTGATTGTAATGTCACCTAAGTCATTGCTTCGTCACCCTCTGTGTACTTCTTCTCTTGAAGATTTGGCAGAAGGCACGTTCCAACCAGCTATCGCAGAAATTGATGATCTGGCTCCTGAGAACGTAAAACGCGTCGTGTTCTGTTCAGGTAAGGTTTACTTTGACCTGCTTGACCAAAGACGTAAGAACGAGCAAGACGATGTCGCTATTGTACGTATTGAGCAACTTTACCCGTTCCCTTATGAGGACGTGAGAGCTGCCATCGCACAGTACACAAATGTAGTCGATTACGTTTGGTGTCAAGAAGAGCCACAAAACCAAGGTGCTTGGTACAGTAGCCAACATAATTTCCGAGCTGCTATCCCAGTAGGTGCTGATATTCAATACGCAGGTCGTCCTGCATCAGCATCACCAGCTGTTGGCTATATGTCAGTACACTTGAAACAACAAAAAGCGTTAGTTGACGACGCTTTGACCCTACTTAAGAACTAGAAGTAAAAGGAAAATACGCACATGACAATTGAAATTCTGGTTCCAGATTTACCTGAATCTGTGGCTGATGCAACAGTTGCTACTTGGCACAAAAAACCGGGCGAAGCGGTTGCACGTGATGAAGTCATTGTAGATATCGAAACAGATAAAGTAGTTCTAGAAGTACCGGCTCCTGAAGCGGGTGTTCTGGAAGCTATCATCGAAGAAGAGGGTGCTACGGTACTTTCTAAGCAGCTTTTGGCTAAAATCAAGCCGGGTGCTGTCGCTGGTGAACCAACGAAAGACACCACTGAAGATACAGAAGCATCTCCTGATAAGCGCCATAAAGCTGCGCTAACAGAAGAGAACAACGACGCACTAAGCCCAGCTGTTCGTCGCCTGCTTGCTGAGCACAACCTACAACCAGCTGACGTTAAAGGCACTGGTGTTGGTGGTCGTATTACTCGTGAAGACATCGACGCACACCTAGCAGCAGCGAAAGCGGCTCCGGCAGCAGCATCTGCACCAGCAGTTGAAGCGCCAGCAGCGGCTCGCAGCCAAAAACGCGTGCCTATGACTCGCCTGCGTAAGACAGTTGCAAACCGTCTTCTAGAAGCGAAAAACAGCACAGCAATGCTGACTACTTTCAACGAAGTGAACATGAAGCCAATCATGGACCTTCGTAAGCAGTACAAAGACCAATTCGAGAAACGTCACGATACGCGTCTTGGCTTCATGTCTTTCTACGTGAAAGCAGTAACAGAAGCACTGAAGCGTTTCCCAGAAGTGAACGCTTCTATTGATGGTACAGATATCGTTTACCACAACTACTTCGACATCAGCATGGCGGTATCTACGCCACGTGGTCTAGTGACTCCAGTACTCAAAGACTGTGACACACTAGGTTTCGCTGATATCGAAAAAGGCATCAAAGAGCTAGCAATCAAAGGTCGTGACGGCAAGCTAACGGTTGATGAACTGATGGGCGGCAACTTCACTATCACAAACGGTGGTGTATTTGGTTCTCTAATGTCTACGCCAATCATCAACCCGCCTCAAGCGGCAATTTTGGGTATGCACAAAATCCAAGACCGTCCAATGGCTGTTGATGGCAAGGTAGAGATTCTACCAATGATGTACCTAGCGCTTTCTTACGACCACCGTCTAATCGATGGCCGTGAATCAGTTGGCTTCCTAGTGACCATCAAAGAGCTTCTAGAAGATCCTGCACGTCTGCTATTAGACGTTTAGTATCGCTAAAACGTCTAGTTAACCCCGTTAGCTAGACGTAAAAAGTTTCAAAGGCTAGGCTGCTCAACGTCTGGCCTTCAATTGAACTGTAAAGCCATTAGAAAATGGACAGCAGTTGTTTTGAGAAGACCCTACAGACGTAACACAGGAAACTGTGTCGTTATGGAAATAATAATCCCTTAAGGGAAAATAAACGGAATATCAAAATGAATTTGCATGAATACCAAGCCAAACAGCTGTTTGCAGAATTCGGTTTGCCTGTACCAGAAGGTTTCGCATGTGATACTGCACAAGAAGCTTTCGAAGCTGCAGGTCGTATCAGTACAGCCAAGAAAGTCGTTAAGTGTCAAGTACACGCTGGTGGCCGCGGTAAAGCGGGCGGCGTAGAGCTACATGACACCAAAGAAGGCGTTAAAGAGTTTGCACAAAAGTGGCTAGGTAAAAACCTAGTGACTTACCAAACAGACGCTAATGGTCAGCCTGTAACTAAGATCCTAGTTGAAGAAGCATCAAACATTGCTAACGAACTTTACCTAGGTGCTGTTGTTGACCGCGCAACGCGTAAAATTGTATTCATGGCGTCAACTGAAGGCGGTGTGGACATTGAGAAAATCGCTGAAGAAACTCCAGAGTTGATTCACCAATCAGCGATCGATCCTCTAGTAGGCCCTCAAGCTTACCAAGGCCGTGAACTGGCGTTCAAACTTGGTCTAGTTGGCGATCAAATCAAACAGTTCGTTAAGATCTTCATGGGTCTTGGCCAAATGTTCTCTCAGTACGACCTAGCTCTACTAGAAATCAACCCGCTTGTAATTACTGGCGAAGGCAACCTGCTTTGTCTAGACGGCAAGATCAACATCGACTCAAACGCGATGTACCGTCAGCCTAAACTTCGTGAAATGCACGATCCATCTCAAGAAGATGAGCGCGAAGCACACGCAGCACAGTGGGAACTGAACTACGTAGCACTAGATGGCAACGTTGGCTGTATGGTTAACGGTGCAGGCCTTGCGATGGGTACGATGGATATCGTAAACCTACACGGCGGCAAGCCAGCAAACTTCCTTGATGTAGGCGGCGGCGCGACTAAAGAGCGTGTAGCTGAAGCATTCAAGATCATCCTTTCTGATGACAATGTTAAAGCAGTACTCGTAAACATTTTCGGTGGCATCGTTCGTTGTGACATGATCGCTGAAGGTATTATCGGTGCAGTTAAAGAAGTCGGCGTAACAGTTCCTGTAGTTGTTCGTCTAGAAGGTACAAACGCAGACCTAGGTCGCGAAGTACTTGCTAATTCTGATGTTGATATCATTGCAGCTGAATCTCTAACAGATGCTGCTCAGAAAGTTGTTGCTGCTGCGGAGGCTAAATAATGTCTGTATTAATTAACAAAGACACTAAAGTAATCTGTCAGGGTTTCACTGGCGGTCAAGGTACATTCCACTCAGACCAAGCTATCGCATACGGTACGCAAATGGTTGGTGGTGTTTCACCTGGTAAAGGTGGTCAAACTCACCTAGGCCTTCCAGTATTCAACACAGTACGTGAAGCGGTAGAAGTAACTGGCGCAACAGCAACAGTTATCTACGTACCAGCTCCTTTCTGTAAAGATGCAATCCTAGAAGCGATTGATGCAGGTATCGAACTGATCGTAACGATCACTGAAGGTATCCCTACAACAGATATGATCGACGTTAAAGTGAAGCTAGAAGAAACTGGCGTTCGCATGATCGGTCCTAACTGTCCAGGTCTTATCACTCCAGACGAGTGTAAGATTGGTATCATGCCTGGTCACATCCACAAGAAGGGTAAAGTAGGCATCGTATCTCGCAGCGGTACTCTGACGTACGAAGCAGTTAAGCAAACAACAGATGAAGGCTTTGGTCAGTCTACATGTGTTGGTATCGGTGGTGACCCTATCCCAGGTTCAAACTTCATTGATATCCTAAAACTTTTCCAAGAAGACCCAGAAACTGAAGCAATCGTAATGATTGGTGAAATCGGTGGTACTGCGGAAGAAGAAGCGGCTGAGTTCATCAAAGCAAACGTAACTAAGCCAGTTGTATCTTACATCGCTGGTGTTACTGCTCCTCCGGGCAAGCGTATGGGCCACGCAGGCGCAATCATCTCTGGCGGTAAAGGTACTGCTGAAGATAAATTCGCAGCACTAGAAGCAGCAGGCGTTAAGACTGTTAAGTCTCTTGCTGACATCGGTAAAGGCCTACGTGAAATCACGGGTTGGTAATCAGCTGGCTTTTATCGATTGAGATAGAAGTTAATTGAAACGATATTAAAAAGGCTTGGTCACTGACCAAGCCTTTTTTTATGTTTTCGAGATACGAGATCGTACTGCTAAGTGCTAAGCTCGACTTCTAACCATTTGAGATAGCATAAACATTGCTGCCGCACTGATAACCACAGACGGGCCAGCAGGCGTATCATAGAACCAAGACAAGCTTAATCCACCGAATACAGCGATAGAGCCAATAATTGATGCAAGGAAGGCCATCTGCTCAGGTGTGCTCGAGAACTTCCTTGCCGTTGCTGCAGGAATAATCAGTAGCGATGTCATGATTAACGCACCAACAAACTTCATACCGACAGCAATCACGATACCGACCAATAGCATCAGAATCAGACGCATTAAATCAATGTTGATGCCATCAACCGCCGCGAGATCTTCGTTAACCGTCGTTGATAGTAGTGGTCGCCAAAAGATAGCAAGTACTAATCCAATCACAGCAGCACCCGCATAGATGAACACTAAATCCGTTGGAGATACTGCCAGCAAGTCACCAAATAGGTAGCTCATTAGGTCAACACGAACGTTATCTAAGAAACTGACAGCAACCAAACCAAGTGATAGCGCACTGTGCGCCAAAATACCGAGTAGGGTATCGGTCGCGACCAGCTTTTGTTTTTGTAAAGTCACTAGCAACACGGCCAGCATCAAACAACAAATCAGCAGCGCGAAATACAAGTTAATGTTGAACAGAAAGCCAAGTGCTAAGCCCATCAAAGAAGCGTGAGCAAGCGTGTCACCAAAGTAAGCCATCTTACGCCACACCACGAATGAACCTAGTGGGCCTGCAATTAGTGCAATACCCAAACCCGCCAAAATAGAGGGAAGAAGAAACTCAAGCATTAGTGATGTCCATGTTTATGGTTTGAACATTCATGCACGTCGCCTTCGACAGGCTGGCCTGCAAGATCATGATGGTGATGTTCGTGTTGGTGATGATAAAACGCTAGCGTCTCTTGGGTCGCGGTGCCAAAGAGCGCAATATACGAAGGGTGGTGTTTGATGTCTGCAGGTGCGCCTGAGCAACAGATATGATGGTGCAAACAGATAACATCGTCTGTTTTTGCCATCACTAAATGCAGGTCATGTGAAACCATAAATACGGCACAACCAAAGCGGTGACGAATGGTGTCAATCAGGTCATACAGGTCTATTTGCCCTTGTACATCAACGCCTTGAGCAGGTTCATCAAGAACCAGTAGATCTGGTCTTCTTAGCAATGAACGAGCAATTAGCACACGTTGGTTTTCACCGCCAGATAGCTGGTGCATGTTACTCTTTTGCAGATGTTCAGCGCCAACAAGCTTCAATGCTTCAAGGCTCTCTTGCTGACTGAACTTGCCAGTGAGCTTTAGAAAACGTTCTACATTAAGCGGTAGTGAATCATTAAGCTTTAATTTTTGTGGTACATAGCCAATTTTCAGTTTTTTAGCTTTTGTTATTGTGCCTGAAAATTTGGTTTGTAAACCCAGTACCACTTTTACTAATGTCGACTTTCCTGCACCGTTTGGCCCAATGAGGGTGGTGATTCTGCCGCGCTCTATATTTAGAGAGATGTTGTCTAGAACTTTTCGACCGTCAAATTCGACGCTCACAGAATCTAGTTGGATTAAGTTATCCATGAATAGAACTCATTTGCAATCCGCTAATGTTATAATGTAACATTTACCTCAAGCCTAAGCTACTTTTCTATTATCGAGGGATTATGTCACGTTCATCTTTTATACTTGCCACTTTGCTTTTAGCGCCAAGTGTCGCAAGTGCCAATACTATTCTAACAAGCTTTAAACCAATTCAAATGATTGTGACGGAATTAACGCAGGGCGTTAGTGAACCGGATGTGCTAATGAACAGCAATGCTTCGCCGCACGATTATGCGCTTAAGCCATCTGATGTCAAAAAAGTTCACAGTGCCGATATGGTTATCTGGTTTGGCCCTGACCTAGAAGCCTTTTTGACTAAGGTGATTGGTTCAAAAGAAAATGTTATCAAGATCAGTGATATTCCCGGAATCAACTTGCGAGAGTTCGGACACGAAGAGCATGACCACGATGCACATGAAGGGCACCACCACGGTAGCCATGACCCGCATTTTTGGTTAGGTATCGAGCAAGTTGAAGTAGCTGCAAAATACATCTCAGCTAAGTTGATTGAATCTGATCCAGACAACGCAATGGCGTACCAAGAGAATCTCGATTCATTCCTGATTGCATTGAAAGAGAAGCAACAGTCTATTCGAGAGCAACTTGCACCCGTGAAAGACAAAGGTTACTACGTTTTTCATGACGCGTATGGTTACTTTGAGCAAGAGTTTGAGCTAAATAACTTAGGTCACTTTACGGTGAGCCCAGAGCGTAAGCCGGGTGCAAAAAGCCTGATCGCTATTAAGAAAACGATAGTACGTGAAAACGTTCAATGTGTGTTTTCTGAGCCTCAATTCACTCCTGCTGTGATTGAATCAGTGACGCGCGGAAGTAACGCAAAACAAGGTCAGCTTGACCCTATCGGTTCAACAGTTGAAGTGAAGAGTGGAAGCTATTTCGATTTTCTTCAGCAACTTACAGATAGCTATACAAGTTGCTTAGACGAGAAGTAAGTCATAAACGAGTATTCTTTACTCTACTTTGCTCTCGTTAATTTATGAATCATGCCGCTTTTTGCGGCATTTTCGTGACCGCTAAGATAAAACCTCCTAACAAATAACAAACCTCCTTTCTCCTTTTCTAATTTCCGCTAAAATGGAAAGATAATAATAAGCACAAAAAAACTCAGTTTTTGGTTTAGCAACGATAAGACGTTGTGGTACCCAAAATTTCATGTGTTGTTGCTGTTCAGGATTAAGAGTTGTATCGAATTATCTTCAAAATGTTCATGTTAATGAGCATTTCATTTAGCGTTCTAGCGGTAAATACCTCGCCCTCCGTTTTCTATCCTTTGCCCGCTCAAGCGCAAGGGAATTTCCTTGCGGCTAAAAACTTGTATTTAGGTGCCGGAGGTGGGCTCTGGGTTCATGATGTGCATGGAAAAGTACTCTTTTACGATGGTCGAACTCTATTCCCTCGCAAGGGAAGCTTACTGCAATTTTCTTCGGAAAGAGTCGCCTTTCTGAACGATGAGTTTTGGACATTTTTCGACAATGAGGTCTATCGACATAACCCTGGAATTGGCAACGAATTGGCGTTTAGCCTAAGTCCCGGCGCTGAAATAGCGAATATCGGTGCATCAGGCGATTATATTTGGGTTACTGACGGCAGTAATTTCTATACCTACAACACTCAATCTTTAGAATTCAACACCTACTCTCTACTTAAACTGTACCGATACAATAACAGCAGTGACATTGCGATTAACGACGCTGAGTGGGTACTATCAAAGTGGGTGCTAGCGACCAGTTCTGGCGTTTACCTTTCAGAGAATCAAGAGTTTACCCATGTCACCGCATCAGACAAAAACCATATTGAGACGGTTTATTTTTCGAATGCTCGACGTGAGTTAGTGATCGGTACTTTAAATGGTGCTGTGATTGTTGATCTCGCGAACCCAGACAAAGAGACCATCGTTAAAGGGTCGCATGTTCTCTCGTTGGCCGAAACTTCGGACCAGTATTGGATTGGTACAGAGTACGGCCTTATTAGCTACAACTTTATTACGGGACAAATTACTCGATTCGAACAAGCCGCTAGTCAAGACTTCTCGTTACCGGGTGAGAAAATATATTCGTTGATAAACGATCATGCTGGTGGTATGTGGGTTGCGACAAACAACGGTATCCGATACTTCTCACTGTTCAGCAAAACCTTCTCGAGAACACCCCTAACTGGAATGGGCATGCATTCGAGTAGTGTGGTGATCAATAAAGTACTGCCTGTCAGTGACCAGTTATCTTGGGTCGCGTCTTCAATGGGGCTCTACTTGGTTGATTCTGAAAGTGAAGAGAACCCAATTCGTGTTTACTCTAACCCTGTTAATGATTTTGAGATCTTTGGCTCTTCCATTTGGTTGGCGACCGAGCAAGGTATCATCAGTCTAAATACGGAAACACTACAACCCGAAGCCCTTGATTTACCAAGGCCAATTGAGGGAGTGCGTGTTGAAAACCTTGCGCTTCAAGCCGATAACGTTCTTTGGATGACCTCTGGGCAAAACCTCTATTCGTTATCTATCGAAACCATGAAACTGACGAGTTATGGCACTGACTGGTTAGTCGACAAGTTCTTGCCTGCGAAGATCACCGCTCTCAATGTAGGCTTGCTAGGTCGCATCTATATAGGAACGGATCATGGCTTCTACTCGTTCATTGATAAACGAATTAGCTTTAGTCGTTCCAGCGAACGGTTTGGCAAAGTCGTCGATATTGAAAAAGCGAAGGATGGAGCGCAGTGGTTTGCGAGCAGTTATGGCGTGTATCGAATCCCGGATGACAGCTCTATTATTCAAGAAATCACTCTTGTTGAAGACAATATTAGCCCCAACTGCCTGATAAGCGATGACAATGGTGTTTGGTTAGGCTCTTCGAAAGGCATCAGTTATTACGGATTGGATGGGCAACTGCATAAACACATAGGTTCGCCATTTGGTTTGATCACCAATGAACTGGCGGCAGGAGCGTGTGCTCTTTTTTACAGTCAAGATAGCCAACCTTCGAGGCTTGTTTTCGGCTCAAAGTATGGTGTAGTCAGCGCGTTATCTAACGAGTTACTGGTATCAACTACACCTCATAGCCGTGCCTTGTTGAGTAAGATAAGTGTCGACCAACAAACGGTATCACTTGGCGGGAAAACGGCAGAGCTGGATGAGATTCCTTATGGTTCATCGATGGGGTTTAAGCTAGGTATCTTACCAGCAACGTTCGCACCTGCGATGGAATACCGACTGAGCGACGATGAACCTTGGAGTGAGTTTGAAGGGGGCTTGTTAACGCTCGATCATCTTCTTCCAGGGGATTACACACTTGAAGTGAAGCCGGTTAAAGACTCCCATTATCGCTTTGTGTCAACCAATCAAAGCTTCTCGATTGCGGAGCCTTGGTATCTGACCAATTGGGCTGCAGCAAGCTCTCTGATATTACTGATTGGCGTTGTGACTATCTTAGTCTTTTGGCGTTCGCGTTATGTCACTTTTGCCAACCGGCACTTAAAAGCGCAAGTTGCACTGAAGACAGACCAATTGAGGCACCAAAGCCGGATATTACTCGCCACTAATCAACAGCTTAAAAAGCAGCTATCCGTGAAGAATGCGCTTGTGTCTCACACTGCCAATGAACTCTCTTCTGAAGTGAATCATATTGCTGCGATGCTCCCGAATTGGAATGACGAGCTCGGGAAGTCGCCGATTCTAACCTTGAAAAATGGCTTAGCTCAATTGAGTAATATGCCTCAAGGAGAAGGGCAAGTTTGTTACGATATAATTTTAATCTTAGAGGTGGTACTCAAAGCTTGGCAGGATGACTTAACCAAAGCCGGTATTGAACTGGATATTAAAGTCGAAACAAAACAACGATATGTCTCGTTGCTGTATTTTAATCTCGATATTATCTTCAATAGCTTGGTCGGGAGCATCATCAAGAGAAACTTTAAGTCGCAGAGTATGGTGGTTCTGGTTGAAGAGGTTAAGGAGCATCTTGTTGTAACCATTCGAGATCATGGCATGCCTTTCCCTAAACTGGCATCAAGCATGGGTGACAATACCGGAAAGTCGACCGACCTTAACATCGAAAAGCTGCCGCTATTGATGAATCAGAGCGGTGGCGAGCTTAATGCCTTTGTTTCGGAGTCTCAAAATAAGGTTCAGCTTTCGTGGCCAATTGAGTATCAAGTACTCGACAATCTCGAAGCCAGCACAATTGAACAGATTGAAACCATTAAGCTTGCCGCCTCAACACCAGAGCAACAAAAACTGACAGCGGAACAAGAGTGGAAGAACAGAGTGTCGCAGCTTGTGAGTGAAAACTACGCTGATGCCGAGTTCAGTACTGCAACTGCCGCTAAGTATTTGTTTATGTCTGAGAGAAGCTTACAGAGACGCTTTAAATCGGCTTACAACAAGACCTTCAAAGAGCACTTGAATGAAGTACGTCTAGAGCATGCGTGTGAGCGCTTACTCGCTGGAGAGAAGATCTCTGATGTGGCGTTTGATTCGGGGTTCAATGACCCTTCCTATTTCAGTCAAAGGTTTAAGCACCACTTTGGCATGTCACCATCTAAGTTTGCTGAAAACAACGAAGAGTAGCACGCAGCGGATACTCAGCTAGAACATAAATAAAGATACTTTAGCCTCGACATTCGTGTTGGGGCTTTCTTATGCTTCTACGAGATACGAGATACGAGATACGAGATACGAGATACGAGATACGAGATACGAG